>JANNRN010000132.1:0-5857 GCA_031401375.1 Phyllobacteriaceae bacterium
GCTCGACTTCACGCGGCAGTTTGACCGGCTCGACCTGCAGGCCTCCGGTCTGCGCATCACGGCGGACGAAATCAAGGCGGCGTACAAGTCGGCCCCGAAGGTCACCGTCGAGGCGCTGAAACTGGCGCGCGACCGCATCGAGAACCATCACCTGCGGCAAATGCCGGCGGATGACCGCTATACCGATTCAATCGGCGTCGAGCTTGGTTCGCGATGGACGGCGGTCGAGTCTGTCGGCCTTTATGTACCCGGCGGAACCGCCTCTTATCCAAGCTCCGTGTTGATGAACGCCGTTCCCGCCAAAGTCGCCGGCGTCGAGCGTGTGGTGATGGTGGTTCCGTCGCCGGATGGCATTCTCAATCCCTTGGTCCTTGTCGCAGCCGACATTGCCGGCGTGAAGGAAATCTATCGCATCGGCGGCGCCCAGGCGATCGCAGCGCTCGCCTATGGCACCAAGACAATCCGGCCGGTCGCAAAAATCGTCGGCCCCGGCAACGCCTATGTCGCGGCGGCCAAGCGCCAGGTTTTCGGCACGGTCGGCATCGACATGATCGCCGGTCCCTCCGAAGTACTTGTCATCGCCGATGCCGAAAACAACCCGGACTGGATTGCCGCCGATCTCTTGGCGCAAGCCGAGCATGACACCGCCGCCCAGTCGATCCTCATCACTGACGATGTCGAATTTGCTTTCGCGGTGGAAGAAGCTGTCGAGCGGCAGATGCTCACGCTCGAGCGCGGCGATATCGCCCGGCAAAGCTGGGATGAATTTGGCGGCATCATCCTTGTCGACAAAATCACTGACGCTGCGTCAATTGCCAACCGGCTCGCCGCCGAGCACGTCGAACTTGCGGTATCGGATCCGGAGGCGCTGTTGCCGTCGATCCGCAACGCGGGGGCTGTCTTTCTCGGCGCCTATACGCCGGAAGTCATTGGCGACTATGTGGCTGGCACAAACCACATACTGCCGACGGCCCGCACGGCCAGGTTTTCCTCCGGTCTTTCCGTGCTCGACTTTGTCAAGCGCACGTCAATCCTGAAACTCGGGCCCGAACAGCTGCGGGCTCTCGCCCCTGCCGCGATGGAATTGGCAAAAGCCGAGGGCCTTGGCGCCCACAAGCGCTCCATCGCCATTCGCATTAACCCGGGAGGGCGCAATGACAGGTAGCCCGCCCTTCAGGCTGGTCGCCATTGAACTCGACGAATCAATCGGCCGCTCCACCCCGGACGTGGAGCACGAGCGGGCCGTGGCGATTTTCGACCTCATCGAGGAGAATACGTTTTCGCCGGTCGGAGACGAGACGGGCGGCCCCTACAAGCTGAAGCTCTCCATGCTCGATGGACGGCTGGTCTTTGCGGTCAGCCGCCAGGATCTATCGCCGGTCATCACCCACATCCTGTCGCTGACGCCGTTCCGGCGGATCATCAAGGATTACTACCTGATCTGCGAGAGCTATTACGAAGCCATCCGCATTTCGACGCCAAGCCAGATCGAGGCAATCGACATGGGCCGGCGCGGTTTGCACAATGAAGGATCGCAAACGCTGATGGATCGCCTTCAGGGCAAGATCAACATCGACTTCGATACCGCGCGGCGGCTTTTCACGCTGGTCTGCGTCCTGCATTGGCGGGGGTAGGGGTCTTGGTTCACGATGACAGTGAGAAAAAAAACGGGCAGGAGCTGAGCTCCGTCCTCTTCATGTGCTCGATGAACGCCATCCGCTCGCCGATGGCCGAGGAAATTGCCAAGCGCATCCTGCCGAAGAGCACCTATGTGCAGTCGGCAGGGGCGCGCAAGGGCAAGCCGGATCCGTTTCTTGAAATCATTCTCGAAGAGGCGGGAATGGCGGGCGCCGCGCACGAGCCGCGCGCGCTTGAGGAGCTGGAGGACGATTTCTTTGACCTTGTCATCACTTTGTCGCCGGAGGCGCACCACTGCGCGTTGGAGCTGACACGCGCGCACCGGGTGGAGGTGGAGTACTGGCCGACACCCGATCCGTCGGTGGCAGTTGGCAGTCGCGAGCAGATCCTCAACACCTACCGCGAAGTCTTTCAGCGCCTTCGCCACCGCATTGAAGCCCGTTTTTCGAAGAATACGCCGAATAATGGGTCATGACCGCGACAGCCTTATTCACAAGCCAAGCGTTATCAGATAGGTAACGCGCAATTTCCCGCCCCCGGGGCGGAACACGAAACTCAAAAAAACCGTCAAAGGCCCTTATGACCAAAGAAGAAGTACTCGAATTCCCCGGCGTCGTCACCGAATTGTTGCCCAATGCAATGTTCCGGGTGAAGCTGGAAAACGAACACGAAATCATCGCCCATACAGCGGGCCGCATGCGCAAGAACCGCATTCGCGTATTGGCTGGCGACAAGATACTCGTCGAAATGACCCCTTATGATCTGACCAAGGGTCGCATCACGTACCGCTTCAAGTAATGAACCCTTGCGACTGTTACAGCGGTTGACCCTGGCATGAGCGCGCTCCAGAACCTTGTCCTTGCTTCCGGCTCGCCCCGGCGTGTCGAACTGTTGAATCAGGCGGGTATCGAACCCGATTTGCTGCTGCCGTCCCAGGTCGACGAAACACCGCTGCGCGCCGAGAATCCGCGCTCGCTCGCCAAGCGCCTGTCGCGCGAAAAGGCGGAGAACGCCGTGGCGAAGCTTCCCTCATTGAGCGATGTGTCGAAAGCCTATGTGCTTGCCGCCGATACGGTAGTGGCAGTCGGGCGCCGGATATTGCCCAAGGCCGACGCGCTCGATGAGGCAAATTACTGCCTTCGCCTCCTGTCGGGGCGCAGCCACCACGTCTATACGGGGCTCTGTCTGGTGACGCCCGCCGGCAAGGTTCGCCAGAAACTCGTCGAAAGCCGCGTTCGCTTCAAGCGGCTCTCCAGTGAAGAGGTGGACTCTTATCTTGCCTCCGGTGAATGGCGCGGCAAGGCCGGCGGCTATGCAATACAGGGTCTGGCCGGCACATTTGTCGTCAAGCTGGTCGGCTCCTATACCAACGTGGTCGGCCTGCCGCTCTATGAGACGGTGTCGCTCCTTTCAGGAGAAGGCTTCAACGTCCATGTCGCCTGGCTTTCCGGCGGTTCGTGAGGTCGGCCCTTGACCACGGAAACCGCCAAAATCCTGCCCCTTCGCCCGCCGCGGCCATGCCCCGAATGCCAACGCGCCTCCGCACGCGAATTCTACCCGTTCTGCTCGCGCCGCTGCAAGGAAGTCGATCTCAACCGCTGGCTCTCCGGTGCCTATGTTATTCCGGGCAAGCCGGATGATGACGAGGAAGACAAACCGGAAAATTCCTGACCGCGCCATGGCGCTGCGAGGGTTCACCCTCCGTTAGTTTCCACCCCCTAGACTGTCCCGGACGAAATGCGCCCGGGGACGAAGCGTGAGCAAGACAACATTCGCCATCATCGGCTGCGGCTTTGTCGCGGACTATTACATGACGACGCTGGCCAATCACCCGCAATTGGCGCTCGCCGGTGTCTGGGATCGGGATGCTGTGCGCCTGCAGGAGTTCTGCGCCTTTCACAAGGTTCGCGCTTACGCATCCATGGACGAAGTGCTGCAGGATGCCTCGGTGACGATCATCGCCAATCTGACAACGCCGGAGAGCCATTTCGAGATCTCCAAGGCAGCGCTGATGGCCAAAAAGCACATCTATTCGGAAAAGCCGCTCGCCATGACTTACGTTGAGGCGAACGATTTGGTCAGCTTTGCGGGCAACCGGCATGTCACGCTCTGCGCCGCCCCGGCCAATGCGCTCAGCGACGCGCACGCGCTGGTGTCGCAGAAGCTCGAATCCGGCGCCATCGGAACCCCGCGTCTCGTTTATGCCGAGATGGAGGACGGGCCCGTCTTCCGGGAAAAATGGCAGACGTGGAAGAGCCGGTCCGGCGCCAAATGGCCCGCACTGCATGAGTTTGAAATCGGCTGCACGCTCGAACATGCAGGCTACGCGCTGTCCTGGCTCGTCTCGCTGTTTGGTCCGGTCGCCGAAGTCACGTCTTTTTCGGCGCTGACCTTTCCCGACAAGGGCGAGGGGACTGAAGGATTGAAGCTCGGCGCGGATTTTTCCGTCGGCTGCCTCGTCTTCAAATCCGGCGTGGTCGCGCGCCTGACCTCAGGCCTTGCCGCCCCGCGCGACCGTTCGCTCACCATTCTCGGCGACCAAGGCTCCATCACGGTGCGCGACCTTTGGGATAATCGTTCCGTCGTGCATCTGGAACAGGCTGGCGCGGAACGTCCCTTGGTGCAAAAGGTGTTGCGCAGGCTTGAGAACCAGCTGAAACGCGCTTTGCCGATGAAAACCGTGCCGGGCCGCAAGCTTGTCTATCCGGCGCGGGCGAATGGAAAGCGCCTGCCTTCCTATCCGTCGCGGATCGATTTCATGGCCGGCATCGCCGCGCAGGCAAAGATGATCGAGACGGGCGAGGCTGCGACATTTTCGGGCGCTCTGGCGCTGCATATCACCGAACTGGCGCTGGCAATCCATGCCGGTGCGAGCCTGCCGCAGCCATACAGGGTGAGGTCGGCATTCTGATCAACCCCTCCACTGTCAGCCGCGTGACCCTTTAATTCGCCCTAATTTGTGCCATGGTGGCCACATGACAGACGAAAACATGCCAATGCCGCAGTTCATGTCAGCCGTGCGCCTTGTCGGGCATGGCGGCTATGACAAGCTGGTCTTCACCGAGCGCGCCCCCGTGCCGAAACCGGCCCCGGGAGAGGTCTTGGTCAAGGTGCTGGCAGCGGGCATCAACAACACGGACATCAACACCCGCATTGGCTGGTACGCTGCGGACGCAAACGCAAGCACAGCCGAAGCCGTGGTTGCAGACCCGTCGAAGGGCGCCGGCGACTGGACCGGGGCAGGGCTGACGTTCCCGCGCATCCAGGGCGCCGACGTCTGCGGCGAGATTGTCGGCGTGGGCGCCAATGTTCCTGATGGCCGCATCGGCCAGCGGGTGATCATCCAGAGCTGTCTTTTGTCGCTCAGCCAAGGCGCATTCACACCCTGGCTTGGTTCCGAGCGGGATGGCGCCTTTGCCGAATATGTCGCGGCTCCGTCCGCCGACACATTTGAGGTTCATTGCACTCTTGCCGATGCGGAACTGGCTGCCGTGCCTTGCGCATTCGCGACGGCGGAAAATCTCATCAGCCGCGCCGGGTTGGCGGCGGGAGAGAGCATTCTCATCACCGGCGCGTCAGGCAATGTCGGCATTGCCGCCGTTCAACTGGCAAAACGCCGCGGGGCTCATGTCACGGTCATTGCCGCTTCTGAAAAGTTCGAGGCGCTGCAATCGGCAGGCGCTGACAGATGTATCGAAAGGGGATCGGCGATTGGCGCGCAGCTGGGTCACAACGCGGTGGAAGTTGTTGTTGACGTTGTCGGCGGACCGCAATGGCCGGAACTGCTGGATGTATTGAAGCCGCGTGGCCGCTATGCGGTGTCGGGGGCAATTGCCGGACCCATTGTCCAGATGGACTTGCGCAAGCTCTATCTCAAGGACCTGACCCTGTTTGGATGCACGTCGCAGGATACCCAAGTTTTCCCCGATCTTGTCGGTTATCTCGAGCGCGGGGAAATCAAGCCGATTGTTGCCAGACAGTATCCGCTGCGCGACATTGCAATTGCGCAGGAGGAGTTCCTGTCAAAGCGCCACGTTGGCAAGATTGTCCTTATTCCGTCGGCCGCGACAGCACCTGGCCGATGATGCGAAGCACTGCCGTGCTCTGGGCGGGGGAAACGAGGCTGGACACATTGCCGCTGCGCACAGCATCAGCCATTGCCGCCGCCTCGAACTGCAAACCGTTGCCGGGATAGTCGAAGCGGTGAACTTCCTGGCCG
>JANNRN010000133.1:0-5053 GCA_031401375.1 Phyllobacteriaceae bacterium
GAACCCTACCTGATCACATTGAGCGGGGATTCCGACGTCTTCCCCACCTTTCAGCACGAAGGCGAAGAGTTCCTCTACATGCTCGAGGGCGAAGTGGTGTATCGCCATGGCAGTCACCTTTACACGATGCATCCAGGTGACAGTCTCTTCTTTGAGGCGGATGCCCCGCACGGCCCGGAAGAGCTGAGGCAACTCCCGATCCGGTATCTCTCAATCATCTGTTACCCGCAGGGCGCCAGCAGCGATTGACAGCCTGCACAATCGGCAGCGCACAATGTCGGTTTGGCCGCAATAAGTGTCTGTCCCAATCTCGCGGCCATCTGATGCGGTTTTCTTCCGCTTCCGGTGCTCACGAACACAAGTTCGCTCCGCTCCGGTGCTCACAAAACCACACCATCTGACTCTCGACATTGAATTCTTGAACAGACACTAAGCGTCTGTCCCATAATTCAATCTCGCGGCCATCTGATGCGGTTTTCTTCCGCTTCCGGTGCTCACGAACATAAGTTCGCTCCGCTCCGGTGCTCACAAAACCACACCATCTGACTCTCGACATTGAATTCTTGAACAGACACTCAGACATCTGTTGTCAACTCTCGATTCCGGCTTGACAAAATATCTCAATGAGAGTGTCATCGGGAAAATAATTTCACTCTGTTGAAAGAGTGGAGACAAGGCCCGCATTCGGTCTGCTCCGAAGAATGGCCAGACGGGGGAGAGAAAATGTCTGACTTAAAGCAACGCATCGAATCCATGTACAAGTCTGATGTGCGCGGCGCGATACTGCTTGTCGCGCTGCTCTGGATTACGATCCTCTTCGTGCTTTACAACACATGGCCATTCATTCCCGACCAGGGCATTCGTGTTGTCGTCCTGATCGGCGCGGCAGCCGTGCTGCTTTTCAACACCGCTGCCATTGCGGCGATGATCAAGCACTACCGCGAAGACAAGGACTTCATCTACGGGCTCGATATCAAGAATGCCGACGCGATGCGCAATCGCAAGATCTGAGCGGGGGAAAGCATGGCACGTTACACACCACCGGTACAAAGCAAAGCCGGTCAAGTCTTTGATATTTTCTTCGTCGTCGTGGCAATTTTTGTCGCGTTGTGGCTTCCGTTGAGACTGGGTCTTGCGGGCGCCGCCAAGTCGATCGACAAGATCGAGAACCCGACTTGGGAGACACTCAGCCAGAATCCCACCATGGTGAGCATCTGGGAGAAACTGGGATATACGCCGGAAACCGCGCATGACATCATTCAGAACCGGTTTCACTATGTGATTGACTGGCCATCGCTCATCATCATGGCGGCGGTCTTGATCGCCTATTTCGTCTTCCTGTTCCGGGCCTCCGACAAGGAGTACCGGGAAGTCATCGCTGAAAAATTCGACAAGAAATAAGGGCGGGGGAACGTCACATGTGGTTCACTTTATCGTATCTGGCATGGGGGATTTCCGCAGGCTTGGTTCTCTGGATGGTCTTGGACTGGTTCAAGATTGATTCGGCTTATTCAGAAGAGGTTCTGACATCCTCGCGTGAGGGTGAGCTTGAAGCTGCCACTGAAGATCATCGCGTTTGAGGGGCCGGGAAAAATGTCATTGACACTGGAAAATAGCATTCACGGCGATCGCGTATCCCTCTTGCGGGTTCTTGGCCCGATCCATGTGTGGGCGCTCGGCGTCGGTATCGTTCTTGTCGGCGAATTTACCGGCTGGAACTTTTCAGCAGACAAGGGCGGCGCGCTCGCCGCGCTGATCGTGTGCTGGGTGGTCGGGCTTCTCTATACATCGGTCGCCATGATCGATTCGGAGGTGACATCAACCGTCGCCGCCGCTGGCGGCCAGTTTGCACAGGCCAAACACATTGTCGGTCCGCTGATGGCCTTCAATGTCGCGCTGTTTCTCGTTTTTGCCTACACCATGCTCGAAGTGTCCGACGCGATTCTGGTCGGTGATTTGATGGTGACCGTGGCGGGCACGGAGGGTCTGACGCGGCACGGGTTTGTAGTGCTGACCATCGTCGTGCTGGCATGGCTCAACTATCGCGGCGTGCTGATGACATTGAACGTCAACTTCGTCATCACTGCGCTGGCCTATCTCTCCATTCTGATCCTGTTCTTCTCGGTGCAGCCGTGGAGCCAGGGCGTAGTCTTGAAACTTGGCGAACTCGTGACGCCGCAGAACGCTCTGCCCTATGGCTGGATAGGCGTTATCGCCGCGTTCCAGTTCGGCATCTGGTATTATCTCGGCATTGAGGGAACGACGCAGGCTGCGGAGGAAGTGCGCTCCCCCGCTCGCGCCTTGCCCTATGGCACCATGGCCGGCATGATCACGCTTTTGATCGCCGCAGCTTTGACCTGGTATGTGTGCGCCAGCTTGCTGCCTTGGGAATATCTCGGTTTCACTTTCTTCCCGCTTTACGACGCAGCGCGCGTGACGGGAAGCGGCGCGCTGGAGTTCATCCTGTTCTGGGGCACGGTGCTTTCCGCAGTGGCATCCGCCAATGGCTGCATCAATGATGCGGCGCGGGCCTGGTTCTCGCTGGGCCGTGACCGCTATTTGCCAAGCTGGTTCTCGGCGGTTCATCCGAAATACCGCACGCCGTACCGGTCGATCCTGTTTCTGTTGCCGATCGCCCTGGCATTTGCTTTCATCGCCGACCTCAATCAGGCGATCACGTTCTCGATCCTGTCCGGCGTTCTGCAATATACGTTCATGAGCATCAACATCATGATGTTTCGGCGCAAATGGCCGCTGGGATCAATCCGGCGCGGTTATACGCATCCTTTCCATCCAATCCCGGCGATTGTTCTTCTGGTGCTGTGCTGCGTGACATTCTTTGCGATCTTCCTCGGTTTTGGATCACAACTGATCGCGATGGTGGCCTTCTACTTCCTGATTTCGCTCTGGTTCCATTTCTATCGCTACAAGTTTGTGCGCCGGGCCGACCAGTTCACCATGCCCTGGCCCAAACCGCAGGGCTATTGATCAGGCATTTCCAAAGGGCTCGCCGTGCATAGCGGCGGGCTGACATCGTTGGAGTACACAAGTTGGCGCCGGCACCTTTTTCACTCGCCCTTGCTGCAGCGCTGTTGTTTCTTTTGCGCCGGATGTGGATCAACAAGCGCGTCAGGGCTGAACAGGAGCGCGCCGCCGCTGGCGAGATCGTCCGCTCGGTCATGCAGGATGCGCGAGAGGCGCCCGGCGAGACCGCCGGCGTTGTCACCTGGAACGGGACGTGGCGCGGCGAGCGGGCGCAGATCAGGACCATTGTCGATACATTGGCTGTGCGCAAACTTCCGGCCTTTTGGCTCAGCGTGACAATCAACGAGCCGGTGGCGGCACGCGCTACTTTTGACATGATGATGCGGCCGGGATCTGCGACAACGTTCTCCAACTTCGATCAACTGGCTCATACGGTGGCGACCCCGGCGAATTTTCCGGTCGACGCGGTCATTCGCACAAATGATCCTGATGTTCATTCGCCGCTCGAAAGCATCGCGCCGCATATCGCCTTTTTCGCGCAAGGCCGGGCCAAGGAACTCTTAATCACGCCGCATGGAGTGAGGATTGTCTGGCTGCTGGCGGAGGCTGACCGCGCCCGTTACGGCGTTTTCAGACAGGCGGATTTTTCCGGCGCCGGGTTCGACGCCGAACTGCTCGAAGATCTTCTGGCCAAGTGCGCGGCCATGCGCGCCGCGATCAAATCCAACGCCGCAATGGTTAGCTCGTCATGAGCGGGCAAGGCCAACCCGCGCCGGTCAACCCCTATCTTGTGCTGGGCGCAGCCATAGTGCTGCCCGCCAGCGGCCACGTATTGCTGGGACTGGCGACACGGGGGCTTCAATTCCTGTTCTTCATGGTCATCCTTGCCTGGATCACCACCAAGTTCGCGCCACCCGATGCGAGCTTCATCGGCCGCCATGCCGGCGGCTTCATGATTTACGCCCTGTCCGTGTTCGATGCCTACAAGATTGCGCGGATTCGGGCTGTGACCTTTGAGTATGCCAAGCGGCAAGCGGCGACAGACGACGGCCAGGCAAACAAAAAAATATGAACTACAGGAATATTTGTTTCATTTCAGTTGAATTCCTTTCCATGTTCCGATACGGTCATTGCAACGCATCAAAGAGGAGTTTCCTGCCGTGTGTGGCATTGTAGGTCTTTTTCTCAAGGACAAATCGCTGGAGCCGCAATTGGGGCGTCTTCTTTCTGAAATGCTGGTGTCGCTGACTGATCGCGGCCCCGACAGCGCCGGGATCGCCATCTATGGCGGCAGCGACGGCAAGCACAGCAAGATCACGATTCAGTCGCCTCAGCCCGACAAAGACTTTGCCGGTCTTGGCAAGGAACTCGGCGACAAGATCGGCGCCAAGGTGGGTGTGATCGTCAAATCAACGCACGCCGTCATCGAAGTGCCGATGGCCAAGCTCGATGCGGCGCGCGAGGCGATTGGGGCGCTGCGCCCGGCGGCCCGCATCATGGGCGCCGGAGAGTCCATCGAGATATTCAAGGAAGTGGGCCTGCCCGAAGACGTGGTGAAGCGGTTTGACCTCACGCATATGAGCGGCACCCACGGCATTGGGCACACGCGCATGGCAACTGAGTCTGCAGTCACCACGATGGGCGCGCATCCCTTTTCCACTGGCCCTGACGAGTGTCTCGTTCACAACGGGTCGCTTTCGAACCATAATAATCTGCGCCGGGAGTTGAAGCGCGAGGGCATGAAGTTCGAGACTGAAAACGACACCGAAGTTGCTGCGGCCTATCTTTCCAACAAGATATCGCATGGCATGAATCTCGGCGAGGCGCTCAAGCAAAGCCTGAGCGATCTCGATGGTTTCTTCACATTCGTGGTCGGCACCAAAGACGGGTTCGGTGTGGTGCGCGATCCGATCGCATGCAAGCCGGCAGTCATGGCCGAGACCGACCAGTATGTGGCGTTCGGGTCGGAATACCGGGCGCTCGCCAATCTGCCGGGCATTGAACACGCCAAAGTCTGGGAGCCGGAACCCGCCAAAGTGTATTTTTGGGAACATTGAGAATGCAAGTC
>JANNRN010000134.1:0-1608 GCA_031401375.1 Phyllobacteriaceae bacterium
AGGCGGTGGAGGGCGGGCAAACACACGAATTGGCGCGCCAGGTTGGCGACTATATTTCCGGCATGACGGATAATTTTGCGCTGAATGAGCACGGCAGGCTGTTTGACCGAAGGGTTGAATTACGCTAGCGCAGCCCGACCCTTGCCGTTCGACGGCCAACGAGTTTTGTCATGAATACCTTCACAGACTTCACAAACAGAATCACAAACGTGCTTCAAACGCTGGATTTGAAAGCGAAAGACGGCGTGCTGCCTGATCTTTCGCGAGTCGCAGTTGAGCCGCCACGCGATCCGAGCCACGGTGATCTGGCCTGCAATGCGGCGATGGTGCTCGCCAAGCCGCTGGGGCTCAACCCACGTGAACTGGCAGAGCGCATTGCAGAAAGCCTGCGCGCTGACAGCGATGTCGAGTCTGTTGAGATTGCCGGTCCCGGCTTCATCAATGTCAGGTTGACGGCAGGCTATTGGCAGCGGCAATTGTCGATGATGCTGACCGTCGGCCGGTCCTATGGCCGCTCGACTGCCGGAGCCGGCCACAAGATCAATGTCGAATATGTTTCGGCCAATCCGACAGGCCCCATGCATGTCGGCCATTGCAGGGGCGCGGTTTTCGGCGATGCGCTGGCCAACCTTCTGACGGCGGCCGGCTATGACGTCACCAAGGAGTATTACATCAACGATGCGGGTGCGCAGATCGATGTTCTGGCCCGGTCTGTATTGCTGCGTTACCGCGAGGCCTTGGGTGAGGACATCGGAGAAATTCCGCCGGGGCTTTATCCGGGAGATTATCTTGTGCCAGTCGGGCAGGCGCTTGTCGGGGAGTTTGGCGCTTCGCTCGGTCAGATGCCGGAGGCTGAGGCCCTGGCGATCGCGTGCGATCGCGCCATCGATGCGATGATGGTCATGATCCGCACCGATCTTGACGCACTGAACGTGCATCATGACGTGTTTTTTTCAGAGCGCTCCCTTCATGCGAACAATGAGAAGAAGATACGGAGCGTTATCAATGACTTGACGCTCAAAGGTCATGTGTATCGCGGCAAACTCCCGCCACCAAAGGGTCAGGTTCCGGACGACTGGGAAGACCGCGAGCAGGTCTTGTTCCGGTCAACCGGCATCGGCGATGATCTTGACCGGCCGCTGGTCAAGTCCGACGGCAGTTTCACGTATTTTGCCGCTGATGTCGCTTACATGCGGGACAAGTTTGAGCGCGGATTTGAAGAAATGATCTTCGTGCTTGGCGCCGACCATGGCGGTTACGTCAAGCGCGTCACGGCCGCCGTGAAGGCGCTGTCCGACGGCAAGGTGCCGGTCGACATCAAGATCGTCCAGATGGTCAAGCTGCTGCGCGCCGGCGAACCGGTGAAGATGTCGAAGCGGTCGGGCAATTTCGTGACGCTGGCCGAAGTCGTCGAGGAAGTCGGCAAGGACGTCGTGCGCTTCATGATGCTGACCAAGCGGTCGGACTCACAGCTCGATTTCGACTTTGCCGATGTCGTCGAACAGTCGCGCGAGAACCCCGTCTTCTATGTCCAGTACGCCCATGCCCGCATCATGTCGCTGGGCCGGAAGGTCGCCGAAGCCGGCACCAATTTGCCGCCCGTCGACC
>JANNRN010000135.1:0-1840 GCA_031401375.1 Phyllobacteriaceae bacterium
CCTCGGCCGCCGCCTGGAAACTGGCGAAGGCGCGCGGCGGCAGGCCGTCCGCGGCGGGCGTGGCGTCCTCGAATGCGAAATTTTCGCCCAGGAGATCGGTGAGCACTGCCGCTGCGGCGGCCGACTGGGCGCTATGGCCGCTTGGATACTCGGGAAACGGCGGGGTGGTGAGCACCGGCTCCCATTTCGGATCGATCAGGCGGCGGATGTAGGTCACCGGCCGCAGAAGATCGTACTGAAACTTGATGTTCCAGCAGCCGATGAATGAGTCCGCCAACGCGATGCCAAGACGCGCAAGAACGTCGACGCTTTTCTCGATGCGCACTTTGTCGCGCTCGAAAATCTGCAACGCAATCGAAATCCAGTGCCCGGGCGGCGTTGGCGACAGCATCGGGTCGTCAGACCAGAACCGCGCGATGGAGCGTTGCTCTGGAGAAAGGTCCCGTTTTGTCTCGAAGACCTCAAGGGCCTCCTTGTAGAAATCCGACGTTTTGTCTTCGCTGTATTCGGGCGGTGGCGGCAAGGCGCAAGCGGCGCCATTTGGCATGGCGAACGTGCGGTTCTTGCCCCAGTTTGGCAGAAGCGGCTTTTGTTGCTGCGAGATCACACTGGTCGGCACCCAATTTGCGGCGCCCTTGGTCAGTTCATACTCCAACGGGAAGCCCATGTTTTCAATGACGGCCCCGCCATCATCGCGCGACCACGCCAGCATATGCGCCGCGACCTTGCGGCCATATTCTTCGCTGCGGTCCGCAACATCGCTTGGCAGACCCGAAGAAGTCTGCGTACGCAGTTTTGCCTCGAGTTTGGCCAGGGCGCGCTGGCCGGTGGGCCCGGTGTTGTGAAACAGGCTCTGCGCGGCAGCCGCCATTGCGGCATGAAGCACCACAGCCTCGTCGTATGTTTTGTCCGCTTCGCGTTGCGGAACAGCCTCAAGCCCGTTCAGCTGGCCGGCCAAAGACCGAAGTTCGGGCGAACCGGTTGCCGTCGCTTCAAACGCAGTCACCCCGAGATACGCCAACGCGCGGCTGGCGACCGGCGGAGAATATGTCGGTGTGTGACGCACCAGTTCAAGAACCATCTTGTACCAGCTTCGCAACACCTCGTCGGGCGGCGTAGCGTTTGCCTGTGCCGCCGCGGCGCCCAGGGTGACGAGCCAAGCCAACATCACCACCGCCCCCAAGGTGACGGCTTTACGGATAGCGTTCATGAACACCCCTTGAAGTATGCCGGCCTTCTCGCCAACTTGGCGCCAATAAGCATGCCCGCCGGGCTTTTCGCAAGCCCTGCCGGCCCGGGCTTTGGCGAAAGATTTGGAACGCGGTCGATCAGTCGGAGCACAAATCCACATGCCGGGAGATCAATCGCAGCGGCGATCAGGAGATCCCGGCAAAGCCCTGCCTCAATGATCCAGCGCCTTGACGATGTCTTCGACCATTTTTTTGGCGTCGGCAAAAAGCATCATCGTGTTCGGCTTGTAGAACAGCGTGTTGTCAATGCCGGCGTAGCCAGAGGCAAGTGAGCGCTTGATGAACAGACAGGTCGCCGCCTTGTCGACGTCGAGGATCGGCATGCCGAAGATCGGTGAGGTCTTGTCATCGCGTGCCGCCGGATTGGTCACGTCATTGGCGCCGATGACAAAGGCAACATCTGTCTGGGCAAATTCTGAATTGATGTCCTCGAGCTCAAAAACCTCGTCATAGGGAACGTTAGCCTCGGCGAGCAGCACATTCATGTGTCCCGGCATGCGGCCCGCCACCGGATGAATGGCGTATTTGACCTCAACGCCCTTGGCCTTCAACTTGTCGCCCATTTCGCGCAAGGCATGCTGGGCCTGCGC
>JANNRN010000136.1:0-8793 GCA_031401375.1 Phyllobacteriaceae bacterium
AGTGTCTCGCCATTGGCGGGGTTCGTCGCGTTGAACGTCCTGCCTTTGCCAAGCGGCGTGAACTTGCCGTTGATAAAATGACCGAAACCGGACTTGTGCGCGGCAAGCCAGGCTCGCACATGGCTGTCCTCTTCCGGCGCCGGCCCGTATTCCATTGTCTTGAGGATGTTGGTGATTTCGTTCATGTCTCACCCCATGCCGTGGTGATCGGCGGAAGAATAGCGGCCGGTCACGAAATGTTCGATCTGCCGCTCGATGTCGGTCAAGAGCCCGCTTGCGCCCATGCGGAAAAGGTCTGGCTGCAAATAGTCGTTGCCGAGTTCCTCTTTCATCAGCGTGAGCCAGGCAAGGCCGTCTTTCGCGGTCCGGATGCCGCCGGCAGGCTTGAAAGCCACATGGAACCCTGTTGCCGCGTGATAGTCGCGGATCGCGCGCAGCATGGTGATGCCGACCGGCAGCGTGGCGTTGACGCCTTCCATGCCGGTTGAGGTCTTGATGAAATCCGAACCCGCCATCATCGCCACCATCGAGGCGCGGTAGACGTTGGTCAGTGTCTTGAGGTCGCCCGTCGCCAGAATGCTTTTCATCCGCGCCTTGCCGCAGGCCTCGCGCATCTGGCGAATCTCATCATAGAGCGTCGGCCAGTTGCCGGTAAGCACGTGGGCGCGGGTGATGACGATGTCGATTTCACTGGCGCCTTCGCCAACCGCATAGCTGATCTCGGCGAGACGCTGCGCCAGCGGCGTGAGGCCTGCCGGAAATCCTGTCGCTACCGATGCGACTGGCACGCCGGTGCCGCGCAACGCCCTTGCAGCGGCCGACACCATGGTTGGATAAACACAGACCGCGCCCGTATGAAGATCATAGTCATCAAGGCCGAGCGCTGATTTCAGATCATCGCGCAACGGGTGCCTTGCCTTGTCGCACAGCCGCTCCACCCGGCCCTGCGTGTCGTCTCCCGCCAGTGTTGTCAGGTCGATGCATTCAATCGCGCGCACCAACCAGGCCGCCTGCCATTGTTTCTTGACCGTGCGGCGGGTTGTTATCGTCGCAGCGCGGCGCTCCGTGGCGGAAAGGTTGACATCCACCGCGTCGAACCATTCCGGCGCGAGCCGGGCGCCTTCATTGCGCCGGCGCTTCGGCGCGGTCACGACGAGCGAATGCGCGTGGTCAACCACCGTTTTTGCAGCTGTCGTTTCTACTCTCATGTTACTCAACCAATATGCTTGACCGCACCGCGGATGATCTGCGCCAACCGCTTGCCGCCAAGCGGCGCCATGTCCTTGGTCTCTTGATGCGACAGTTCGTCTCCCGACATTCCAGCGCCAAGATTGGTGATGACCGAGCAGGCCGCCACCTTCATTTCCAAGAATCTGGCAAGAATGACTTCGGGCACGGTGGACATGCCGACGGCATCCGCTCCGAAAACCCGCGCCATTTGGATCTCGGCCGGGGTCTCAAAGCTCGGGCCGGAAAACCACATATAGACGCCCTTTGAAACATCGATCTTCGCCTCCCGCGCCGATTTCTCGAGCGCGGCGCGCATGCCCGCATCATAGGCGCTGGTCAGGCCGACGAACCTGCGGTCACTCGGTTCGCCGAACAGTGGATTGGACCCGGAAAAATTGATGTGATCCTCGATAATCATTACGGACCCGGGCGGCATGTCGTGACGCAGGGAACCTGCCGCATTGGTCAAGAGCAGATGCGTGATGCCGATGCCTTCCAGCGCTTCGAGAATCGGACGCATGGCCGCAGCGTTGCCGTGTTCATAATAGTGAACCCGTCCGGCAATCATGATGACCGGAACACCTGACAGGAACCCGGCGACAACCTCGCCCGCATGCCCCGAGACGCCGCCGGCGGGAAAGCCCGGCAGGTCCTTGAACGGAATTCGCACCGGTTTGTCCAGTTCATCGCTGAGGCCGGAGAGCCCGGAGCCGAGGACCATCGCGATGCGCGGCGCCCTGCCGTCAAGCCGTTTGACCAATACATCGACAGCAGGGTTCATTTGAGGATCTCCCCGTCAAAGCCGCGCGGGAAAATGTCCTGCAGCGTCATGGTTTCAACAATGCCGGTGTTATCACAAAGATAGAGCCGGGTCTTGGGTCCGGCAAATTCCGCCAGCCGCTGGCGGCACCCGCCGCAAGGGGTGCACGACGCCAACTTTTGCGCGACCACGCAGACCTCCGTTATCTCGCCGCGCCCGCCCATTACATAATGGGCGAGCATGGTCGTCTCGGCGCACCAGCCTTCCGGATAGGAGGCAATTTCGATATTGCAGCCCGCATAGACCTTGCCGTCGGCCGTGCGCAGCGCCGCCCCGACAGGAAACTTCGAGTAAGGCGAATGGGTCTTCTGCATGGCCGACCACGCGGCCTCAAAGAGGTCGCGCGGCCCGATAGCTGAATTCACCCTAGCGCTCCTTGACATAGGCTACGCCGCCAGCCTTGGGCGGAATGGCCTTGCCGATAAAGCCGGCGAGAAGGACGACGGTCAGGATATAGGGCGAGGCCGTGATCAATTGCACCGGAACCTTCCAGCCAAGGCCTGGAATGCTGGCTCCCTGCAACGGAATGGCAAACGCCTCAAGGAAGCCGAAAAGCAGGCAGGCGCCAAGCGCGCCAACCGGGCTCCACTTGGCAAATATCAGCGCCGCCAAGGCGATAAAGCCGCGGCCCGCCGACATGTTCGGCGAGAAATTTGCCGATTGGGCGATGGCCAGATAGGCGCCCGCAATGCCGGCAAAAATGCCGCAAATCAGAACACCCGAGTAGCGCAGGGCCGAGACGCTGATACCTGCTGTATCGACCGCCGCCGGGTTTTCGCCGACAGCGCGCAGCCTGAGGCCAAAGCGGGTGCGGTAGATGACCCACCATGTCAGCGGTACGGCAAGGAAGGCGACATAGACCAGAAGGTTGTGCCCGGAAATGAGGCCGTCGTAAACTTGGCCGAGCACGGGAACCTCTTTCACGGCGGCAGCGCCAGGAAGATCAATCGGCTGGAACCGTGCGGTATTGTCGAGTTGAGGTGTCTTGCCGCCCTGCTGATACCAGGCTTTGCCGAGCAGCGCGGTCATGCCGACGGCGAGGAAGTTGATGGCAACGCCGGAGATGATCTGGTTGCCGCGCTGGGTGATGCAGGCAAAGCCGTGCAGCGCCGAGAGGCTGACCCCCGCCACGATTGCCGCAAGAAGACCCAGATACACCGATCCGCTGGATGCGGCGACCACGCCGGCCGCAAATGCGGCGAACAGCATTTTGCCTTCAATGCCGATGTCAAAAACACCGGAGCGCTCGGAGTACAGCCCGCCAAGGCAACAGAGCAGGATGGGCGTGGTGAGACGGATGGTGGAATCAAGCACCGAAAGGAAGATTGTCATATCCATCATGCTGCTCCCGATGCCGCCGCAGTCACACGCTTTCCGAACAACTGCCCGAGATAAGGACGAAACATGTTTTCAAGCGCGCCCGCAAACAGGATCACCAGCGCCTGAATGACGATGATCATGTCGCGTGATATGGCGGGCACATTGAAGGAAAGTTCGGCGCCGCCCTGATAAAGCACCCCGAACAAGAGCGCGGCCAGAACCACGCCGACCGGATGGGACCTGCCCATCAGCGCCACCGCGATGCCGACAAATCCGGCTCCTGAAACGAAGTCCAGCTCGAGTTTGTGAACATTGCCCATGATGGTGTTCACCGCCATCATGCCGGAAAGGGCGCCGGAAATCAGCATGGCCACCACGATGATCTTGGTCGCGCGGATTCCGGCATAAGCAGCCGCAGTCGGATTAAGGCCGAACGTGCGCATCTCGTAACCGAGTTTGGTTCGCCAGATCAACAGCCAGACAAGCCATGCGGAAATGAGGGCGATAAACAGCGCAAGGTTTGCCGGCGACGTTCCAGCATCCACGCCGAAAAAGGAAAATATCTGGCCAAGCCGTGGGATATGCGCACCCGATTCAAACGGCCGCGTTGTTGGCCCCATGGCGGCAAGCGGCTTGAGCACCTTGACAAGGACATAAGCCATCAGGGACGCCGCGATGAAGTTGAACATGATGGTCGTGATGACGATATGGCTGCCGCGCTTGGCCTGCAGGATCGCCGGAATGAATGCCCAGGCCGCGCCGAACAGCGCCGCAGCGGCGATGGCGAACGGAAGCGTGATGTACCAGGGCACAAACCTGTCGAGCGCAAGACTGACCAGCGCGACGCCGAGGCCTCCGATATAGGCCTGACCCTCACCGCCGATATTGAAGAGACCGGCGTGGAAGGCGACGGCAACGCCAAGGCCGGTGAAGATGAAGCTGGTTGCGTAAAACAGGGTGTAGCCAATGTTGTTCAGCGATCCGAACGCACCGCCGATCAGAATTCTGACGGCAGAGGCCGGATTTTCGCCGATAAACAGCACAACAAGCCCGGCGACGAGAAAGCCGACCGCCACATTGATGGCGGGCATGAGGCCGTAGTCGACCCAAGCCGGTAGTTTGGCGAAAGGAACACTCATTCTGCGGCCTCCTTGCGTTCAATGCCGGCCATCAACAGTCCGATTTCGCCTTCATCGGTTTCGGGCGTCACTTCGCCGACAATGCGGCCGGCAAACATCACCAGAACACGGTCGGACAATGACCGGATTTCGTCCAGCTCGACGGATACAAGCAGAATGGCCTTGCCGGCGTCACGCATGGCGATGAGTTGCTTGTGGATGAATTCGATCGCACCGATGTCAACGCCGCGTGTCGGTTGCCCGACCAGAAGCACTTTGGGGTCACGCTCCATTTCGCGCGCGAGAACGATTTTCTGCTGGTTGCCGCCGGAAAAGTTGGCGGTCTTCAGTCTCACATTGTCGGGCCTGATGTCGAACTTGCGCACCTTGATCGCCGCATCCGCCCTGACCGCTTCAGGATCAAGCATGGGTCCTGATCCATAATCGGGGGAACCGTGATAGCCGAGAATGGAGTTCTCGCTTTCTTCGAACGGAAGCACCAGCCCCATATGGTGGCGGTCCTCGGGAACATGCGCCACACCCCGTTCGCGCATTTTCGCCGGATCAGCCTCATGCACCGGGTCAATGGTCTGACCGGCGACAATGATTTTGCCGCTCGCGGCCCTGGTGATGCCGGCAAGTGCGGCAAGAAGTTCGGACTGCCCATTGCCTGATACGCCGGCAATACCGACGATTTCGCCAGCGCGCACGTTGAACGAGACGTTGTCAACCCGAGCGACCTTCCATTCGTCGCGCACCGTCAGGTTTTCGACACGCAGCAATTCCTCGCCCGGCTTTGCCGGTCCCTTGTCCACCTGCAGCAATACACGGCGGCCAACCATGAGTTCGGCCAGTTCCTGCGGGCTGGTCTCAGATGTCTTGCGCGTCGCCACCATTTCGCCGCGACGCATGACGGACACGTTGTCGGTGATGGCCATGATCTCGCGCAGCTTATGGGTGATGAGAAGAATGGTTTTGCCCTGATCCTTCAGCTGCCGCAGAATGCGAAACAGATGATCGGCCTCGGCAGGGGTCAACACGCCCGTCGGCTCATCAAGGATCAGCGTCTCGGCGCCGCGTGTCAGCGCTTTCAGAATCTCGACACGCTGCTGCAAACCAACGGGAAGATCCTCGATCACCTCATCCGGATCAACTTCGAGCTCATACTCCCTGGCAAGCTCCTTCAGCCTGATGCGCGCCTTTTCCTCACCGCCCTTGAGCAACGCACCGCCTTCAACGCCGAGAATGATGTTCTCAAGAACCGAGAAGTTTTCCACGAGCATGAAATGCTGATGGACCATGCCGATACCTGCGGCAATCGCATCCTGACTGGTCTTGATCAAAACGGGTTTTCCGTTGACTTTGATCGTGCCGCTGTCGGCATGATAAAATCCATAGACGATCGACATCAGCGTCGACTTGCCGGCGCCATTCTCCCCTATGATGCCGTGGATCGTCCCTTTGGCAACGGTGAGATTGATGTCCTTATTGGCGTGAACAGCGCCGAACTTCTTGTCAATGCCAATGAGTTCGATGGCCGGCGATTGCGCAGCAACCATTTCAATGCCTCCTGACAGGCGGTTCCCCGCCATAGTCATTTCCCCGAAGAACCATTTCAATTTTTGACCAAATAGTCAAATTATTTCTTCTTGATTCAAGCTAGCATGAGATTTGCCGGGGGCAATGCTGAATCATGCCGCGCCTTCTGGTTCTCGACAGGGGACGAGCCGTTCAATAGAAAAGGCAATGACACAAGACAGCGAGAACAGCCGCCTCACCGAACTTGAGATCATCGTCGCCGAACAGGGCCGCACGATCGATGAGCTTTCCTCTGTCATTGCGCAACAATGGCAGGTCATCGACGCAACGCGCAAAAAGCTGGAGGCGTTGTCGGAACGGTTTCACGCGGTCGAGGAGTTGGCAAGGCCGGATAACGCCAGGCCGCCACACTGGTAACAAAAACCGCCGGGATTGCTCCCGGCGGTGCTGTTTCTCAGTCCGTCAAACATCAATACGGGCAGGCATTGTCCGACATGAAGTCGTGAACTACTACGGTGCCAGCGATGATATCGGCCTTGGCCTTTTCAACAGCAGCTTTCATCTCATCGGTCACCAGCGGCTTGTTGTTATCGTCCAAAGCATAGTCAACGCCGCCTTCCTTGAGGCCGAGCGCGGCCATGCCGGCGGTGAACTTGCCGGCCTGCGCATCGGCAAAGGCGTTGTAAACTGCAACGTCAACACGCTTCATCATCGAGGTGAGAACGGAGCCCGGATGGATGCCGTTCTGGTTTGAATCAACGCCAATCGACATTTTGCCGGCATCTTTTGCCGCCTGCAGCACGCCAAGTCCGGTCTGGCCGGCGGCGGCGTAAACGACATCTGCGCCACGGTCAAACTGGGACTTCGCCAACTCGCCGCCCTTGACCGGGTCGTTCCATGCGGCAGGCGTGTCACCTGTCATGTTCATGAACACTTCGCCGTCAGTTTTGACGCTCTTGAACCCGCCGACATAACCGCAACCGAACTTCGAAATCAGCGGAATGTCCATGCCGCCGACAAAGCCCGCCTTGCCGGTCTTGGAGGCCATCGCGGCCAATACGCCGACCAGATAGGAGCCTTCCTGCTCCTTGAACACGACCGAGCGGACATTCGGCTTGTCGACAACCATGTCAACGATAACGAAATTGACCTTAGGGAACTCGTCCGCGAGCTTGGCGATGGTGTCGGCGTTCATGAAGCCCACGGCCACAACCGGGTTGGCGCCGCCTTCGGCGAATTTGCGCAGCGCCTGCTCGCGCTGGTCGCCATTTTGAATTTCGAATTCCATGTAGGATTTGCCGGCTTCGCCCTTCCACTTCTCGGCGCCATTGTAGGCTGCCTCGTTAAAGGACTTGTCGAACTTGCCGCCAAGATCAAACAGAACGGCTGGCTCGCCTTCGGCCGAAGCCGTGGCGACCATGCCCGAAAAGGAGATGGCGGTTGCGGCCATCAGGCCAAGTACAAAACGTTTCATGGTGTTCTACCCTGTTGTTTATGCTTGATGTCCGGGCTGTGCGTTTGGTCGTCCAGTCTCCGGGCGGCAAGGTGCATCCTTCCCGTCTGCGCGCCAGTCTTGCACGGGGAAAAACAAATTTCACGCAGAATCTTTGACCCTCCGGACAAATGTCGAAAGGTCCGCAGCCGG
The DNA here is from genome assembly GCA_031401375.1 of Phyllobacteriaceae bacterium. Lineage (GTDB taxonomy): Bacteria > Pseudomonadota > Alphaproteobacteria > Rhizobiales > Rhizobiaceae > JANOYJ01. Next base: position 7,673 of record JANNRN010000136.1, read on the forward strand.
TCAGACGGACACATGCCAGGTGGGTTTACTTAGCGGCAAAGCGGCCATAGCGGTTGGAGCGTTTGAATCCGATGGCGTAAAACATGACGGCGAGGACCATGAGAATGGCGACCGCCGGCATGGCGAGCACGAAGTTTGTCACCGCGCTCCAGGTTGCAGCGCCAAGATGCGCCGCCCCAAAGGCCTGAACCGCGCCAAGGCTCTGCGGGGCAAAATCGCCCCACACCTCGCCGAACGATTTCAGTGTGACGGCGGAGACCGCGACGGAACGCGACGAATCAACCACCGCCGCAATGACCGCGCCGGCGAGGCAAAGAAGCGCCAGAAACTTGAAAAACAGCCGGATCATGTCATGCTTCCGAAGAAAGTTCGCCGCGTGTGCTGCTCAGCCAGCATAGGCCCTTGCCAGGATCGCGGCAACTGCCTGCCTGTCTTTCCAACACGCCCCCCAAAACTTCCGGCGCGGAATTTCAAGGTTGAACCCTTTGTCTTTCCCGCTATAAGGAGCGCGCTTCGCAGGCCCTTTCGACAACGGTCCTGCGCTGCATCTGCGGACAGGTGGCCGAGCGGTTGAAGGCGCACGCCTGGAAAGTGTGTATGCGTGAAAGCGTATCGCGGGTTCGAATCCCGCCCTGTCCGCCATTCTGTTGAGGTATCCTATTGATATTAAACAAGTATCTGAGGCTAAGCCGCTGGTATCCCCACAATTATTCCCACTTTATGATTTCGTGTGTTTGAAAATGCGTCGTGGGGTCGGAAAGGTTTTCCTAAAATTATCTACATGGGAAAGCGTCCGTAACAGCGATCAGCACGGAAAAAGCTGCGCGAAAATGTAGGTATTGCGGATTCTGCTTGATCGAATTTAGGACTATGTCCTGCGCTTGTTTGGGGTCGAGATTTTTGGGAATACAGACTCGAAAGCTTGAGCCGCCTGATGCCTTGTCAATCTCGTTGCTGTTTTGAAGCATGTCCATTGCACCAGCAATAAAACCCGCGCATCCATTTTCAAGATAAACGTCCCCTGACTCGCACATTTCCAGAAGGTGATTGCCGTCCATGGCTTGCGCATCTTGTGCGAAGAACCATGAAAAGGCGTTTGTGAATGCCACAGCATAAATCGC
>JANNRN010000137.1:0-2768 GCA_031401375.1 Phyllobacteriaceae bacterium
TGGCCGATCTGGACCTATGCCGAGATCAAGCCGCCGGCAAAGTTCGTGCATGACGAGGACGGCCGCCGGGGTTCGGCGGTGTCCTCGCTTGTCTCGGGCGACTGCATCGTGTCCGGCTCGAGTCTGAGGCGCACGCTGCTCTTTACGGGCGTGCGGGCAAACTCCTATTCCTTTTTGGACGAGGCCGTCGTGCTCCCCGATTGCGTCATCGGACGTCACGCCAAATTGACCAAGGTCGTGCTTGACCGCGGCGTGATCATTCCGGACGGATTGGTCGTGGGCGAAGATCCGGAGCTTGACGCCAAGCGGTTCCGCCGCACCGACAAGGGCGTCTGCCTCATCACGCAATCGATGATCAACCGCTTGGGGATGTAACGGGTGAAAGTGCTTTCTGTCGCGTCGGAAATTTTTCCGCTCGTGAAAACGGGCGGGCTGGCCGACGTCGCCGGAGCGCTGCCGGCGGCGCTGGCGAGCCAAGGCGTTGCCATGCGCTCGCTGGTGCCGGGCTATCCAAGGGTCACTGCCGGGATCAGCAACATCGAGCCTGTTCATGGCTTTGATTCGCTGTTCGGCGGTCCGGCCAAATTGTTGTCAGCCAGTGCCGGCGATCTCGAACTCTACGTGCTTGATGCGCCGCATCTGTTTGAACGTGATGGCGGACCCTATGGCGATGCCACCGGCAAGGACTGGCCCGACAACTGGATGCGCTTTGCGGCCTTGTCAAAAGCCGGTGCGCAGATGGCCGCCGGCGCGGTTGCCGCCTTCGTTCCCGATATTGTCCACGTTCATGACTGGCAGTCGGCGCTGACGCCGGTCTATATGAAATATGGCAGCGCCCATGCGACGCCGTCCGTGATGACAGTGCACAATCTGGCATTTCAGGGACAATATGCGGCGGACATATTTCCAGCTCTCGGCCTGCCGCAGCATGCATATTCCGTGGACGGTCTTGAGTATTATGGCGGCGTCGGCTTCCTGAAGGGCGGGTTGCAATGCTCCTGGGCCATCACCACGGTCAGTCCCACCTACGCCCAGGAAATCCGCACGCCGGAATTCGGAATGGGACTGGATGGTCTCATCAATGCCAGACAGGGCGGAGTGCATGGCATCGTCAACGGCATTGATACCGGGGTTTGGAATCCGGAAACCGACCGCCAGATCGCCAAGACTTATTCCGCCAAGGCCATGTCAAATCGCGAAGCCAACCGGCGCGCGCTCGCCCAGCGATTCAAGCTTGATCGTGACGGCGGTCCGGTCTTTGCCGTTGTCAGCCGGCTGACCTGGCAGAAGGGCCTTGATCTTCTGGCCGGCGCGCTCGACGGCATTGTCGCAATGGGCGGGCGCATTGCGGTGCTCGGCAGCGGCGATCAAGCCATCGAGGGCGCGCTTTTGGCGGGTGCTGCGCGTCATCGCGGCAAAGTCGGCGTGGTGATCGGTTACGACGAGGCGCTCTCGCATCTGATGCAGGCCGGCGCTGATGTCATTCTGGTGCCGTCGCGCTTTGAACCGTGCGGTTTGACCCAGCTCTACGGGCTGCGCTACGGCTGTGTGCCCCTTGTCGCCCGCACCGGCGGCCTTGCCGATACGGTCATTGATGCCAATGACGCCGCGCTTTCCATGGGCGTTGCCACCGGCATCCAGTTCTCCCCGGTCGACACCGGCCCCATGATGGACGCCATGAGACGCGCGATAAGCCTGTTTCATGACAAACCCGTCTGGAAGGGCATGCAGCAGGCCGGCATGAAATGTGACGTATCATGGACGCGCAGCGCCGCCCTTTACGCCAGTCTCTACAAATCCCTTTTGAAGCAGAAAAGCCCATGATGATTTATGTCAAGACCACGCCTTTTCCCGACCAGAAGCCGGGAACTTCGGGCCTGCGCAAAAAAGTGCCGGTGTTTCAGCAGAAGAATTATGCCGAGAATTTCGTTCAGTCGGTTTTCGACTCGCTTGACGGGTTCAAGGGCAAAACCCTCGTGGTCGGCGGTGACGGTCGCTACTACAACCGTGAAGTCATCCAGATCGTCATCAAGATGGCGGCGGCCAACGGGTTTGGCAAAGTCATGGTTGGCAAGGGCGGCATTCTGTCAACGCCTGCTGCCTCCAACCTCATTCGAAAATACGGCGCCTTTGGCGGGCTCATCCTGTCGGCCAGCCACAATCCCGGCGGCCCCACGGAAGATTTCGGCATCAAGTACAATATCGGCAATGGCGGTCCGGCGCCGGAGAAAATCACTGACGCCATCTTTGCCCGCAGCAAGGTGATTGACCAGTATCAGATCGTTGATGCCCCTGACATCGATCTTGATGTCATTGGCGATTTTCTGATTGCAGGCATGGTCGTCGAGGTCGTGGATCCCGTCGCCGACTATCAGGAACTCATGGAGACGCTGTTTGATTTTCCGGCGCTGCGGGCCATGTTCGCCGGCGGGTTCACCATGCGCTTTGACGCAATGAGCGCCGTGACCGGACCCTATGCCAAGGCGATCATCGAGGACGCGCTTGGCGCCGGTGAGGGGACCGTCGTCAATGCCGTGCCCTTGCCAGATTTTGGCGGTCATCATCCGGACCCGAACCTTGTCCATGCCAAGGAGCTTTACGACCTGATGATGTCGGACAAGGCACCTGACTTTGGCGCGGCCTCGGATGGAGACGGCGATCGCAATCTCATCATCGGAAAAGGAATTTTTGTCACGCCGTCGGATTCGGTGGCAATGCTCGCGGCAAACGCAAGGCACGCGCCCGGTTACAGGCGCGGCTTGACCGGC
>JANNRN010000138.1:0-3574 GCA_031401375.1 Phyllobacteriaceae bacterium
TTTTCCTTGCCGGTTTGGCCTATCTCTTGCTGATGTTGCCGGGCACGCTGCCCGCCCAGGCGCAGGAGCGCAACGAATCGATCCGCGTGGCGACCTATAACGCCTTTCTGCTTTCGCCATTCTTCAAGTGTTTCAATCCGAACTTTGCCGACTGCCTGCTGCAAATCAACGGCGAGACGGAGAAATGGGCCAATCATCTGGCGGACCAGATCCTTGCCAATACCGACCGCTTCGACATCATTGTCCTCAATGAAGCGTGGGACGAGGATGCCAAGTCGATCCTGGTGCGCCGGCTGCGCAGCGCCTATCCGAATTTCGTGCGCAAGATCGATGCGGATCTGATCCAGATACGCGGGCAATCGCTTGAAGACCTGTTGACCGGGCAGCCGGAGGCGGTTGTCAACGCGATTTTCGGCGGCGATCCGATCGGCAAGATCAATGGCGAAGACAGCGGCTTGATGCTGTTTGCCAATCGCAGTTTCAGGTTTCTGCCCTTGCCGGATTCCACGTTCAAATGGGGTGTAAACTCGTCGGAATCACTGGAAGCTTCGTCCCCCGAAGTGGCGTTCACCCTGTTCAACCGCTGCGCCTCGGCTGATTGTTTTTCGGCAAAGGGCGCAGGGCTTGTGCGGCTGCAACACCGGACAAGCGGTCGCGTGTGGAACGTGGTGCTCACCCACATGCAGGCGGATTATCCGGAGAAAAACGAGTTCTATGCCGCAGATCGGCGTTCGCAGTTCCGGCAGATCCAGAAGATGATCGAAACGACACTGGCACCGCTCGACCAGCGCGAAAAAAACCTCGAACGGCTTGTGCTGATGGGCGACCTCAACGTTGCGGTGCAAACAACAGGCCAGGCCGAATGGGCCGATCTCTTCAACCGATCCGGCAGTTTTCTGACCCGTCCGCTCTATGACGCATGGGCAAAGACCAGCTCACACAAGGAACAAAATGTCACCAATGACAACGACAAGGACCGGCTGGACTATATTCTGGGCTTTCCGGCGCCTTATCAGACCGGCGGCGTCGAAGGGCCGGTCTGCTTTCAGCACATGAGCGTCCCGACCGATTTCCAGGACCTTGAGAGCGATCATTTCATGGTGCATGCCGATCTTAATCTCGGCTTCAATTTCTGCCATCCGCAGCTTGCCCATGAAGTCGCGTTGAAGCAGGCGGTCGGCCCGTCCGGCGCGCCGAAGGAATCAACCTTCATCGACGAGGAAAATGGCGAAAACGTCACCCAGATTCGATTCCCCGGCTCCATGCAATGGTTCCACGTCAAGCGCGGCGAACCGGGGACCTATTCGATCGGGCGCACAAATCCGGATGTGGATCTGACCATCTATCTGCCGGAAGACCTGACGACGCCGATCTCCAAGTACAACAAGGTGACAAAGATCGAGGTGGGCGAGCGCGAACGGCGCTATTTCACCGAAACATTCGTGTTGCCGGAGGAATTCTACATCCGCACCAGCGGCAATGTGCGCGGCTTTACCGGCGATTACGCCTTGTGGATCAAGCGGCATACTTGTTCGTCGAAAGCCGAGGCCTGCATCCTGCAGCCCGGGCAGACCCAAAGCGCGACTTTGACCAAGGTCGGCAATCCATTCGGCACGCAAAACGAGGCATGGTTCGCCTTTGACATTACCGGCACATCGGACAGCGGCGTCGATCAGGCCATCACGCTGACTGCGGACGGACTTCCAGACCCCGGCAACTTCCAGGCCAGTCTCGAAGACTTCACCAACACCAGCGGCATCAACCCGCCGGCGCCGCTTGAAGACGGGCAAAGGCGCGTCTTCGCCAGCCAGATGGGCGATGGTTCGGAAGGATTTTTCAAGATTGCGCAAGCCGCGCCGACCGGGAGCGATGTGAAGGTCAGCGCCACGATGGACACGAGCTTCAGGCTGCTCGACATTGTCAATCTCATCTGCATTGACGAGACCAATCCGGAATTCGGCTCCGACGATATTTACACCGTGTTCACGGTCGACGGCATCTCGACGCGGGCGCCCTCCGGCGGCGAGGTCGAATTTGATTGCGATGAGCCCCGGGACGAGAAGAACTGGGTCGGCGCGGTCGGCAAACCGACCATCAACTTTGTCGACAAAGTCGGCGTCAAGGTGCTGGAGGAAGATGATGCCAGCCCGAACGACCCGAGCCGCTTCCAGCTTGTTCCCTCGCTCGGCGTCAATGACATGGTCTGGGACGGGCGCAAAAGCCCGCTCTGGTGGAAGTTTGAAGACGGCGAATACCGCTTCTCGTTTGTGCTCAGAAAGCGCCCCAACGCGCCGGTGAAGTGACCCGCAACATCGGGCGCAGGTTCAGTCCCGCGCCCGCTGGCCGAACAATATCTTCTGCGCCTCCTTGTCGTCGGCAAGGTTCGAGCGTTCGCGCTCCTCCTTGCCGAGATCAATGCCGCGGATGACGGCGGGGCGAGATTTTACGGTTTCGTACCAGCGTTTGAGGTGCGGAAAGTCGTTGAGGTCCTGACCCTGGCGCTCATGCGGGATGACCCAGCCGATCGAGGCCATATCGGCAATCGAGTAGTCTCCGGCAAGGAATGGGTGTGCTGACAGGCGCTTGTTCATGACGCCGTAGAGGCGGTTGACCTCGTTGGTGTAGCGGGCAATGCCGTATTCCACTTTCTCCGGGGCGTATTGGCGAAAATGATGCGCCTGACCTGCCATCGGGCCTAGGCCGCCGACCTGCCAGAACAACCATTCATCCACAGCAACACGGGCGCGTTCGTCCTTTGAGTAAAACTGGCCGAACTTGCGGCCAAGATATTGCAGGATCGCGCCGGACTCGAACACCGAGACCGGTTCGCCGCCGGGGCCATCGGCATCGACAATGGCCGGCATGCGGTTATTGGGCGCAATGGCGAGGAATTCCGGCTTGAACTGGTCGCCGCGGCCAATGTTGACGTATTTCACTTCATAGGGAACCCCGAGCTCCTCCAGCATGATGCTGATTTTCCAGCCGTTCGGGGTGGGCCAGTAATGGAGTTCGATCGGCTTGGATTGGGACGGCATTTGCGGCTCCTGTTTGCGCGCACCCTAAAACAGCGATGGCTTCCCGCCAAGCGAATGCGGCGTTTACCAAGCTGAACTGCATATGAATGCAGTTCTCAGCCTCAGTTCAGCGCGTCTCCCTTAGTTTGGCGGCATCAGGAGACGAAAATGAGCTTTGAAACTGCCGTTCTTGCCCGCCGCTTCACCATCATCTGCCTGCTGGCGCTGATCTTCGGCATCTTGTTCGCCGCCTTGATCGAAAATTTCGCCAGGCCCGCAAGAGCGTTCGAACTGGGGCAATTGCAGGCATGTTCACTGAGCGGCCGTGTTTCGTGCACCGCAACAAGATAAACGGACCCCACATGTCACGACAGGGACACATCATGAATTCCGCAAAGCGGACAGCCAGATTTGCACTCAGCGCACTCGCCGGCGCGATCCTGCTCATGGGCCCCGCCATCGCGATCACAGCTTCCAAGGCGGAAGGGTGCACGGAGTTCAGGCGGGGTTCTTCGGTCATGGCAGTTCTTCGGCATTGATCACCCATCGTAAGCCAAGGC
>JANNRN010000139.1:0-1782 GCA_031401375.1 Phyllobacteriaceae bacterium
CTCGGTTCCGGAAGGATTCTCGGGGGGCAGCGTTGAAGGGGTGCAGCGCGTTACTTTCAAGGATACGGAGCAAGCGCCCGGCAATCCGCTCGTTGGCGTTCCCGCAAGCTTCGGTGAAGGATTTTTTCTGATCGCGCTCACGGACGAAAAGACAGCGATTGAAGCCAACATGGCGCTGATGACGCGTCAAAGCTGGATCGACATTCCTCTCACGTACAAATCCGGCCGCCGCGCGTTGATTTCCATCGAAAAGGGCCTTCCGGGTGACAAGGTTTTTCAAGACGTGTTTAAAGTCTGGCAAGCCAAAGCCAGCGGCTGATTGTGACTTTACGTGACGTCGAGGAGAAGGATCGACCCGAATGGGACGGTCTTTGGGAGCAGTACCTCAAAAAAATCTTGCCTCTGGGCTAGGGGGCTAAACCCAGAGGCAAGTTGGGAACTGCGGGCTGTACATCCGGCGTTAGCCGGAGGGGAATTGCACAACGCGCATTGCATAAACGCACGCAGGTCGCCAAAGTTCCATGGCGCGCATAAATTCAGCCGCGGCTCAGGCTTGCCTCCATTTTGCAGACAAGTCCGTCGGGACCAAACACGCGCGTCACCATGGCATCGGGGAGGCTCTTTTCAATCAGAGTGGAGCCAAAGCCGTCGGGGCCCCGGGCTTCGGTGTTTGGCCCCCATTTTTCTGTCCATTCCATATGAAGGCGACGGTTTTGATCCAGGCCGGATTCGACGCGCCACGAAAGGGCGACTGTGCCATTTGCGGAGGACAGCGCGCCATGCTTGACAGCATTGGTCGCCAGCTCATTGAGAATGAGGCCGAACGGCACGGCGTGATCAGCCGGAAGGTTTACCTCAGGCCCCGAAATGGTCAGCCTGCCGGGAACGCTTTCGAGATAGAAGGACAACTGGCCGCGCGCCAGCGCGCCAAGCTCCGCCCCGCGCCAGTCGTTGGCAGTCAGGATATCCTGCGCTGCGGCAAGGCTGTGCAGCCGGCCTGAAAACGCTTCGGCGAAGTGTTGTGGATCTCGCGAGGCTTTAAGTGTTGAACGCAGGATGGACTGCAGCACCGCGAACGAGTTCTTCACACGGTGCGCCAGCTCGCGCGACATCAAGAGCTGGCGCCCCTCCCATTCCTTGCGGTCCGAGATGTCATGCACCGCCGCAGACATGCCGGTCACTTTGCCGTCCGCCGCCTTCACGGGCGCAATAGAAAGGGAAACACTGAACGCGGTGCCGTCTTTGCGCAGCCGCACGGTGTCCAGCGGGCCGACGCTCTCGCCTGCGCAAAGGCTTGCCAGAATTCCGGCCTGTTCCGTCCGGTATTTCTCTTCGGCTAGGACTGAGACATGCCGCCCGACGATCTCCTCAGCTGAATAGCCGAAGAGCCGCTCGGCCGCAGGATTCCAGGCCTCGATCTTGCCGTCCAGCGTCACGCCAAACAAGGCGTCTTGCGAAGCGGAGGCGATGGCGGCCATGCGCGCAGTTTCGGCGGCGGCGCGCTTGCGCAACGTCACGTCATGATTGGTTTCCAGCACAAACAGCTCGCCATCCGATTCAATCGCCTGATGGCGGCTTTCCAAATAGATGGCGCGCCCGTCTTTGGCGTGATGGCGCACTTCCCCGGTCCAGCTTCCCTCTCGCCTCAGCTGCGCCACGATGTCATCAAACGGCATTGGATGAAGCGATTTCAAGAGCTGATGGCTCTGGCTGCCCAGCGCCTCTTCCCGGGTGTAGCCATAAAGCTGCTCCGCGCCCTTGTTCCATTCGACAATGCCGCGC
>JANNRN010000140.1:0-11570 GCA_031401375.1 Phyllobacteriaceae bacterium
AAAAGGGCGCCGTTGTTGCGCCCTTTTCTTTTGGTTGCTGTCTCTTTGGCTACTGGGCTTTGGTGATTTTGCCCGGAAGTGACAAATCGCCCGAGGCGACATCATGGACGCCAATGACGCACAGCAGCGGCTTTTCACCCGTCGCGTTCACCTGAAGCTCGGCGGTCACTCCGTCAAACGAGGCGTTTTCAGCGTTTGAGAGCGGCACGGTCAATTTCGCGATGTGGCCGTCCATGCTCGGGACCATGCCGGGGCTGTCGATGGCGAGTGGCAGGCCGGGAGCGGTCTTGGGCAGCATGTCGGTGCCGGGCGCAACGTCACGCACCTTGAGCCCGCCAGCGCAGGCCGCATCCTTTTCCAGAACAACCCAATGCGAATGCCAGGACTTGCCGTCGTTCGCCATGTCGCCATCGCCGTTCTCATCATAAAGCGGCGTATCGTCAAAATCCGGATGCGCAGTGATCGCCAGCGCCAGAATCCCGCTTTTTGGGGCAAAGCCAATGATTTCCGGATCAAGACTGGTCGGCCAGACATAGGCATTCACCTTGGCGCCCTTGAGCGCGCCGATTGCTGCGGGCAGCACCGATCCGGCGGTTCCCGTTACTTCGAGCATGAAGGTGGCCATCGCCCCATCGGTTGTGGCGGCGGCAAGTGAAATGTCAAAGGCTGGATCAACGCCGTCCTTTGCCGCGCTCTTGATTTCGTGCGCGTTGGAAGTGAGGGGAATGAGTGAGGCGAGCAGCGCGGAAATGATGGTCTTTTTCATGATGTCCTCCATTAGTAGCGATACGATACTAATTTTGGTAACACTCCATCCGGTCGCTTGCAAGTGAAGTATCGTCACGCTACCATAAATCATGAACGCCAAGACGCTTACCGAACTGATCGACCGGTTGTCGCGCATCGTCGTCAATGCGGGGCATGCGCAAGGGCTGAAGCCGGCGCAGTGGGAGGCGCTTCGCTATCTGGCGGCAGCTAACCGCTTCTCGCGCACGCCCGGCGCTTTGGCGCTCTGGCTCGGCTCAACCAAGGGCACGGTTTCGCAAACGGTAATTTCGCTCGAGGCGCGCGGTCTTGTGACAAAGGAGCCTGCGCAGGACCGCAGATCCGTTCGGCTGACGCTGACGCAAGCGGGAACGCAGATGCTGAACGGCGATGACCTCGCCAATATTCACAAGGAAATCGAAACGTTGGATGAACCAGCGAGGAAGAATCTGTCTGCCTCGATCAGGGTTCTTTTGACAAGGCTTCTGGAAGCAAACGGCGGCAGGCCGTTCGGTGTATGCCATTCGTGCCGGCATTTTGCCGCTGGGCATCCAGATGGCTCACCCCACTATTGCCAATTGCTGAAAACGCCTTTGGCTCAGGAAGAAGCGCATAAAATCTGTGTCGAGCAGCAAGCCGCCTGACCAGTCGATTGCCGATGAAGGGAAACCCCGATCATCTCTTGCGCTTGCTGTCCGGCTTGTGACATTCTCGCACTTGATCAATCAAGAAAATCCCGGCTTCAGGGCGGGCGTCACCAAAGGAGTTTCCCATGATACGGCTTAAATCCGTCGCAACTGCTGTTTCGGCGCTGTTGTTTTCCACGCTGTTCGCGTCCGCTGCCGATCTGCCCGACCTTGGCGGCAAGAAAGTGGTCGTCGTCACGGAGAATGCTTATCCGCCGCTGCAATTCGTTGATCCAAAGACCGGCAAGCAGATCGGCTGGGAATATGATGCGATGGATGAAATCGCCAAACGGCTCAATTTCACTGTCGAGTATCAGAACACGTCCTGGGACGCGATGATCCAGGCGGTTTCAGACAAGCAGTATGAAATCGGCATGACCGGCATCACCATCAAGGAAGAGCGCAAGGAAAAGGTTGATTTCTCCGATGCCTATATGCGCTCCGAGCAGTTCATGCTGGTGCGCGGAGATGAGAACCGCTTCACCGATGCCAAGTCATTCGGCGCCTTCACTGACGGTCTGGTTGGGGCTCAGGCCGGCACCACGCCTTTCTACACGGCGGTTTATGAAGTTCTCGATGGCAAGGAAGACAATCCGCGCATCAAGCTGTTCGAAACTTTCGGCGCCACAGTCCAAGCGCTGAAGGCAGGCGATGTGGACACGGTTCTGACAGACGGCACTGCCGGCAAGGGCTATGTCGATGCGTCAAGCGGCGCCTTGAAACTGATCGGCGGGCCGCTCGGCAGCGAAGACTTCGGCTTTATCTTCCCCAAGGGCTCCGACCTTGTTGCGCCGATCAATGCCGCCATCGCGGCATTGAAGGCCGACGGCACGATTGATGCCCTCAACAAGAAGTGGTTCGTTGACTACAAGTTCGGCGAATAGTGCTGTTTGAAGCGGCGGCTTTGCCCGCCGCTTCCACCTGACACATGGCGGCGCCCAATCCCCAAAGCGAAGAGAACGATTTTCCGTATTGGCTTGCGGCCGCGGTCGCCATTGCCGTCGGTATCGGTCTCATCATTGCCGCGAACGGCCTTTACGCTCAGGTGTTCCGCACCGTGTCAAAGGGTGTGGGCATTACCCTCTTCGTCACTGCGGCAGGCTTCTCGATGGCGTGCGCCTTGGGACTTCTTCTTGCCGTCATGGGGCTTTCGCGTTCGAAAATTCTGCGCCAGGCGGCAAGGTTCTATGTCGAGATTATCCGCGGCATCCCGATTCTGGTGCTGTTGTTCTACATCGCCTTTGTCGGCGCGCCCGCCTTTGTCGCTGCATGGAACTTCTTGACATCGCCGCTGCAGGGCGCCGGTGTCATCGAACCGATGGGAGTGCGCGATTTCTCGCTGCTTTGGCGGGCGATCATCGCCTTGACCATCGGCTATTCGGCGTTTCTCTCCGAAGTTTTCCGGGCCGGAATTCTGGCCGTCGAACGGGGACAAATCGAGGCGGCCAAGGCGCTCGGACTGTCGGGATGGCTGAGGTTTCGGCTGGTCGTGTTTCCGCAGGCGATCAAGACCATCCTGCCGCCGCTTGGCAATGACTTCATCGCCATGGTCAAGGATTCCTCGCTGGTTTCGGTATTGGGCGTGGCGGATATTACGCAGATGGGCAAAGTCTATGCCTCGGGCTCGTTCCGTTTTTTCGAAACCTACTCAATTGTGGCGTATATCTATCTCGTGATGACCGTCAGTCTGTCGCTTGCGCTGCGCGGGCTTGAAAAGCGCCTGCGTCAATCCGAGCTTCGATGAAAGTCTGATCGAAGTCCGTCGCTCGCCCCGGCCGCAACGCCGCGCCGAGTGCCGTCAGACTGTCACCTGACTGCCCATTTCCACCACCCGGTTATAGGGAATGTGGAAGAAGTCGGTTGCATTGGCCGATGAGCGGGTCAAGGCAATGTAGAGGCCGTCCTGCCAAAGCGGCATGCCGGATTGCGCCGATGCCTTTACGGTGCGCCGGCCGAGGAAGAACGATGTCTGCATGAGCTCAAACTCGCACCCCTGCCGCCTTGCCGATGCCAGGAGCTGGGGTATGCGCGGTGTCTGCATATAGCCGAGCGTGGCGACAATCCGGCGGAAATCATCGGACAGGTTTTCGATCTTGATCTGGTCTTTTTCGGCAACATAAGGAACGCTCGACGTCTTGATCGTCATCAGGATATTGGTGTTGTGCAGCACATGGTTATGCTTGAGATTGTGCATGAGTGCCGCGGGCGACGTTTCCGGGTCGGCGGTCATGAAGACAGCGGTGCCGGAGACCCGCTGCGGCGGCCGCTTCTCAAGCATTTTGGCCAGATCGCCGAGCGGAACGGATTCGCGTTTTGCCTTGTCGGAAATGATCTTTGAACCGCGCACCCAGGTCCACATGACGACAATCAGGAAGCCGCCAAAGGCAAGCGGCATATAGGCGCCGTCAAACAGCTTCAGAAAGTTGGCGCCGAAAAAGGCAAAATCGATGATAAAAAACGGCGTCATGATGCCAATTGCCGGCCAGAGACCCCATTTCCATACTTTCCAGATCAGGATGAACATCAGTCCGGCGTCGGCGAGCATCGATCCTGTCACCGCAATGCCGTAGGCCGAGGCGAGGGACGACGAATCCTTGAACACCACGACCAGGAAAATCACGCCCATGAACAAAAGCCGGTTGACCTTCGGCAGGTAAATCTGCCCGGCGAGCATGTCGGATGTGTGCCGTATCTCGAGCCGCGGCAGTAATCCAAGCTGGACGGCCTGACGTGTGAGCGAGAAGGCTCCGGTAATGACCGCCTGGCTCGCAATGACCGTGGCGACACAGGAAAGAATGACGAGCGGCAGCGTTGCCCATGCCGGAGCCATGCGGAAAAAAGGATTGTCAGCCGCTTCCGGATGGTTGAGAATCATGGCGCCCTGGCCAAGGTAATTGAGCGCAAGGCAGGGAAACACGAAGCACATCCATGCCCAGCGAATGGGTGAGCGGCCGAAATGGCCCATGTCAGCGTAGAGGGCTTCCGCACCGGTTACCGCCAGAAAGACCGAGCCAAGGACGATGGCGCCGATGATCCCGTGATTGACAAGGAAGAACAGCGCATTGCCCGGATTGAACGCGGAGAATATCTCCGGGTCATCGGCGATATGATAAAGACCAAGGGCTGCGAGCGTCAGGAACCACAACACCATGATCGGCCCGAAAAACGTGGCGACTTTGGCTGTCCCCCGGCTCTGCACTGAAAACAGGAGAATCAGGATGACGATGGCGATCGGCAGCACATAGGGCTCGAACACCGGCGTCACAATCTTGAAGCCTTCCACGGATGACAGAACGGAAATGGCTGGCGTGATGATGGAATCACCGTAAAACAGGGCCGCACCCATTACGCCCAAAAAGAAAGAAATGTTCATGCCGCGCCCGATGACTTTTTGCGTCAGCGCCATCAGCGACAGCGTGCCGCCTTCACCGTCATTGTCGGCCCGCATGATCAGCATGACATATTTGATTGTCACCACTAAAATGAGCGCCCAGAGCATGAGCGAAACAACGCCGATCACTTCTGCGCGCGTTATGCCTCCGTCCGCCGCGTGATGCAGGGATTCGCGCAATGCGTAGAGCGGGCTGGTGCCGATATCGCCGAACACAACCCCGACCGATCCAACTGCAAGGCCCAAAAACGGGCCTCGCGCATGATGGTCGTTGCCATTGACCGGTTCCGACGCGTCAGGGATGCTGGTTGCCGCTTCGGACGAAGCCGGGGACTTGTCACTTTGATTCATAACGGGATGTATCTTCTTTGCGGCCGGTTAAGGTGCGCTTCTGGCCGTCTTGGTCATGACTTGGACCTTTCAAGAGCGCGGGTATACACCTGTTGCAATGCACAATAAAGCAGATTCTTGCCGTGTTTGCGACGACTTTAGACCTATATAAGGTGGCTGACGAAGGTCTTTCACTGGCGCGAGGCATGCGCTATGGAAGCGCCTTCAAAATGAAATCCGACAGGACGATGCGCCATGACCGCTCCAAAGACGCTTTATGACAAGATTTTTGATGACCACGTTGTGGACCGCCAGCAAGATGGCACCTGTCTTCTCTACATTGACCGCCACCTCGTGCATGAAGTGACGAGCCCGCAGGCATTTGAGGGCTTGCGCATGACGGGGCGCAAGGTTCGCCATCCCGAAAGGACGCTGGCTGTCGTTGACCATAACGTGCCGACGTCGCCAGACCGCTCCCTGGGTATCAAAAACGAGGAAAGCCGTATTCAGGTCGAGACGCTCGCGAAGAATGCCCTTGATTTTGGCGTTGAATACTATTCCGAGAAGGACCGCCGCCAAGGCATCGTTCATATCGTCGGCCCCGAACAGGGCTTTACCTTGCCGGGCATGACAATTGTCTGCGGTGACAGTCACACCTCAACCCACGGCGCTTTTGGCGCGTTGGCGCACGGCATTGGCACATCCGAGGTCGAGCATGTCCTCGCCACGCAAACGTTGATCCAGAAAAAGGCCAAAAACATGCTGGTGCGTGTTGATGGGCAATTGCCGGCGGGCGTTACGGCCAAAGACATCATTCTGGCGATCATCGGCGAAATCGGCACCGCCGGCGGCAATGGCCATGTCATCGAGTTTGCCGGTGAGGCCATTCGCGCCCTGTCGATGGAGGGCCGCATGACGGTCTGCAATATGACCATCGAAGGCGGTGCGCGCGCCGGCCTGATTGCGCCCGACGAGAAAACCTTCGTCTATGTCAATGGCCGCCCGCGCGCGCCCACGGGCAAGGCCTTCGACATGGCGATGGACTTCTGGAAGACGCTCTACACCGATGAGGGAGCGCATTTCGACAAGGTGGTCGTGCTTGATGCCGCAAAACTGCCGCCGATCGTTTCCTGGGGTTCCTCGCCTGAAGACGTTGTCTCCGTCTTGGGAGAAGTGCCCAATCCTGATGACATTGCCGATGATAACAAGCGCACATCCAAGTGGCGGGCGCTTGATTACATGGGCTTGAAGCCGGGCACCAGGATCACCGACATCGCGCTCGACCGGGTATTTATCGGCTCCTGCACCAATGGCCGCATCGAAGACTTGCGCGAGGTGGCGAAGGTCGTCGAAGGCCGCAAAGTCGCCGCCACAGTCAGCGCGATGATTGTGCCGGGTTCAGGTCTCGTCAAGGAGCAGGCGGTGGCCGAAGGCCTCGACAAGATTTTCATCGAAGCCGGTTTTGACTGGCGCGAACCCGGTTGCTCGATGTGTCTTGCCATGAATGACGACCGCCTCAAGCCGCACGAGCGCTGCGCCTCGACGTCCAACCGCAATTTTGAAGGCCGCCAGGGCTTCAAGGGCCGCACGCATCTCGTCTCTCCGGCCATGGCGGCAGCGGCGGCGATTGCGGGGCGGTTTGTCGACATTCGCGAATGGAAGTGACCGGCCGGCAGCCAGCGCGGGTTTTTGAGGTGGGAGGCGGGGCTGGACCCCGCCTCTTTCATTTCCGCCACGCGTGAAGCCAAGGCAGCCGCAGAAAACGGGGGGCCGGTTTTCCGCTCAATAATATTGGAGGCGATCATTGCGAAAATGCGAACACACTTTTTCGCACGATGCTCTAAAGTCCGGAAAACAAGTTGCCGGAAGATATGCCATGAAAACCAATAGTCCCGCCAAACTGCGCAGTGACCGCGTGTGGCTTCAGGCCGATGACTGCCAGTTGGGCGATCTCAAAGCGCTCACCAGCCTGAAGACCAGCCTTGCCGATTATCCGTTCGCTGATTCCGTCCAGTCAAACGTGCTGATTTATGATTGCGGTTCAATCCGCGAGTTGATTGGGGATTCCGCGCGGCGCAAGGATGTGATGGCGGAATGGGCCGAGGCTCTGGCGGACGGGCCGGGTGTACTGGTCCTCAAACGCGCTGAAACCAATCATGCGGTGATCGATGCAGCCAGCGAAATCTTCCGCGAGATCATTGCCGAACAGAACGCCACCGGCAGGGGCGGCGGCGATCATTTTGCCAAGCCCGGCGCCAATGACCGCATCTGGAATTCATTGGATAAGCATTGCCTCAAAGACCCGGAAAACTTTTCTTCCTATTATGGCAACGAAATTCTGGCGCTGATCAGCGAGGCTTGGCTCGGGCCCTATTACCAGATGACGGCGCAGCTCAATGTGGTCAATCCGGGCGGCGCGTCGCAATCGGCGCACCGGGATTATCATCTTGGCTTCCAGTCAGCCAAGGATATCGAGCGCTACCCGCGCCATGTGCAGCTTTTCTCGCCGTTTCTGACCTTGCAGGGCGCGATTGCGCATGTGGACGCGCCGCTTGAGACCGGCCCGACACTGCTGCTTCCGTTCAGCCAGAAATATGATGCCGGCTATATGGCGATGAACCGGCCTGAGTTTCAGGAATTTTTCAAGGAAAAGCATGTGCAATTGCCGTTGCAAAAGGGCGACATGCTGTTTTTCTCGCCGGCGCTCCTGCATGCGGCGGGCTCGAACCGCTCTGCGGATGTCAAGCGCATGGTCAACCTGTTTCAGGTGTCCAGCGCCTATGGCCGCGCCATGGAAAGCATTGACCGGGCGGGCATGTGCAAAGCGCTCTATCCGCATTTGGCTGCAGCCAGATCTTCTGGGTTATTGAGCCCGGATCAAATTACCAATGCAATTGCCGCCTGCGCGGAGGGTTATTCCTTCCCGACCAATCTTGACCGCGATCCGCCGCTTGGCGGCCTGGCGCCGAAGTCGCAGGCGGCTTTGTTTCATGAAGCGCTGCGGGGAGGCTGGACCCATGAGAAATTTGCCGCTGAACTCGACGTCCAGGCTTCAAAAAAACTGACCTGATCGAAAAGGCGGATTTACGCCCGGCGTTGCAAACGGCATGGACAGACAATACTCATGGGCAATGACGATTCGCTGGACTGTTTTCCTGACTTTGACGGTACTGGTTTCCTGCCAGTCTTCGCCGCCGTTGCCTGATCCGGACAGCGTGGCGCAGCCGCGCAGCGCCCAGTTCAGTTGCGACAACGGTGAGGTGCTGCGCGTTGAAAACCTTGGCGGCAGCGTCAGTCTGACCAAGGCGGACGGTGTGGTGACGGTTCTTCCGGCGCTTCCCGCCGGTTCGCGGTCGCGATATTCGGAAGGCCAGACGGCGCTGGTGCTTGACGGCCGCACGGCCTTGTTCATGGAAACGGGACAATCGCCGCTTGAATGCAAACGGTGAAAAGCCGCGCTGCAGTCGATTTAACCGATCGTCTGCCAAGAGATGTAGACTTCTCAACGCCTTGTCCCATCTTCTCTTCAGATATGCGGTATTTTTCCTTTGCCGCACTGCAGTAAACCGGTTAGGAAATTGAGGCAGAGACGCTGTCTTTGACGCGGGCAGTGCGTGTCGCCAAGCGTGGGCGAAGGGGGAGCGCGAATGAGCACCGAGACCGAAAATCGCCGCCCACTCTCTCCGCACTTGCAAATCTACAAGCCGATCCCGACCATGATCGCCTCGATCACGCATCGCATCACCGGCGCAGCGCTGTATTTCGGCACATTGCTGGTCGCATGGTGGCTCATCGCCGCAGCCTCCGGCCCCGCCTATTTCGACTTCGTGCAGGCAGTTTTCGGCTCATGGGTCGGGCGGCTGGTGCTGTTTTTCTATACCTGGGCGCTGGTGCAGCACATGCTCGGCGGGCTGAAGCATCTTGTCTGGGATAGCGGGCGGGCGATGGAGAAAGAACGCAGCACCAAGCTTGCGAAACTGATTTTCGTGGCGGCGCCGGTGTTGACGCTGTTGATCTGGTTCGCCGGTTATGCGGCGCGATAGGAGGTTTTCATGACTGATTTTCGCACACCGCTCGCCAAGGTCCGTGGTCACGGTTCGGCCCGGGATGGCACGACGCATTTCTGGCGGCAACGCCTGACCGCCATTGCCAACGTGCCGCTCATCTTGTTCTTCATCGGGCTGATCGTCACCCTCAATGGCGCCAGCCATTCCGAGACGGTGGCAACCCTGTCACATCCACTGGTGGCGCTGGCGTTAATCGCGGTGTTGATCTCCGGCCTCTATCATATGCGCCTCGGCATGGATGACATCATCCTCGACTATGCGCATTCGGCAGTGTTCAAGTTCGCACTGGTGCTCTTCAACAATTTCTTCTGCCTCGGCGTCGGGTTGATGGCGGTTTATTCCCTGCTTAAATTGAGTTTCGGAGGCTGACGGCTCATGGCGGAAACCAAACCAGCGGCGGGCCGCGCCTATAAGATTGTCGATCATTCGTTTGACGTCGTCGTCGTCGGCGCGGGTGGTTCGGGCCTGCGCGCCACGCTCGGCATGGCCGAACAAGGCTTGCGCACCGCCTGCATCACCAAAGTGTTTCCAACGCGTTCACATACGGTGGCCGCGCAGGGCGGCATTGCCGCTTCGCTCGCCAATATGGGCCCTGATTCATGGCAGTGGCACATGTTCGACACGGTCAAGGGTTCGGACTGGCTCGGCGATACGGACGCGATGGAATATCTGGCGCGCGAGGCCCCGGCCGCCGTCTACGAACTTGAGCATTACGGCGTTCCGTTTTCACGCACGGAAGAGGGCAAAATCTACCAGCGCCCGTTTGGCGGCCATATGCAGAACTACGGCGACGGCCCGCCGGTGCAGCGCACCTGCGCCGCCGCCGACCGCACCGGCCACGCCATCCTGCACACGCTTTATGGCCAGTCGCTCAAGCACAATGCACAGTTTTTCATCGAGTATTTCGCGCTTGATCTCATCATGGACGAGGACGGGACGTGCATCGGCGTTGTCGCCTGGAACCTGGACGACGGCACCATCCACCAGTTTTCGGCGAAGATGGTGGTTTTGGCGACCGGCGGTTATGGCCGCGCCTATTTTTCTGCCACTTCAGCGCATACCTGCACCGGCGATGGCGGCGGCATGGCCGCGCGGGCGGGGATCGCGCTGCAGGACATGGAATTCGTGCAGTTCCACCCGACCGGCATTTACGGCGCTGGCTGTCTCATCACCGAGGGCGCGCGCGGCGAAGGCGGCTATCTCGTCAATTCCGAGGGCGAGCGGTTCATGGAGCGCTATGCGCCGACGGCCAAAGACTTGGCCTCGCGCGATGTGGTCTCGCGCTGCATGACGATGGAAATCCGCGAGGGCCGCGGCGTCGGCAAGGACAAGGACCATATCTATCTGCATTTGGATCACCTTGATCCGAAAGTGCTCGCCGAGCGGCTGCCGGGGATTTCCGAGAGTGCCAAGATTTTCGCCGGCGTTGACCTGACGCGCGAGCCGATCCCGGTTTTGCCGACGGTGCATTACAATATGGGCGGCGTGCCGACCAATTACTGGGGCGAAGTGCTGCGCCCGACCAAGGACAATCCCGACGCCGTGCTGCCCGGCCTGATGGCTGTGGGCGAAGCCGGCTGCGCTTCGGTGCATGGGGCCAATCGTTTGGGCTCCAATTCGCTGATTGATTTGGTCGTCTTCGGCCGCGCCGCCGCGATCCGTGCTGGTCAGGTGGTGGACCGCAAAAGCGCGGTGCCAAAACCGAACCAAACCTCAGTCGATAAAATCCTTGACCGTTTCGACCGCCTGCGCAACGCCAATGGCGGCACGCCGACGTCGAAGATCAGGCTCGCTATGCAAAAGACCATGCAGGAAGACGCCGCCGTCTTCCGCACCGCCGAAACGCTGCAATCCGGCGTCAAGCGCATGGGTGAGGTTTGGAACAGCATGTCGGACATCAAGGTGTTTGACCGCTCGATGATCTGGAACTCGGACCTTGTCGAGACGCTGGAGCTCGAAAACCTGATGGCCAACGCCATGACCACGGTGGTCTCAGCGGAAGCGCGCCAGGAAAGCCGCGGCGCGCATGCCCGCGAAGATTTTGCGAGCCGCGACGACAAGAACTGGCGCAAGCATACGCTGGCCTGGCTGGATGGGAACGGCAAGGTGACGCTGGGCTATCGGCCCGTGCATACGGAGCCGCTGGTGAGCGAGGCGGATGGCGGGATCAGCTTGGCGAAGATTGCGCCTAAGGCGCGGGTTTATTGAGGGATGCGCGGCTCAAGACTCTCCCTCACCTGGTTTGCTGCGCAAACCGTCCTCTCCCCGCAGGGGAGAGGGGAAAGTGGCGGCGCTCTTCGCCTCTCCCCCACGGGGAGAGGACAGTCTTGC
>JANNRN010000141.1:0-3949 GCA_031401375.1 Phyllobacteriaceae bacterium
GGCGCTTTCCGTGCTCTCAACGCTGACCGCGCCGGACTTGGCCAATGCCATTGCTCTGCGGGACTTGGCCATGGTCAGCCGCGCGCCGGGGGTCGGCAAGAAGGTGGCGGAGCGGATCGTGACCGAATTGAAGAACAAGGCACCCGCCTATGCCGGCGCCGCGTCCGGCAATATCGGCCTCAAACAGGAACTGGGCGAGGGCGTCGCGCCCGCGTCGGTGACGGACGCCGTCTCGGCGCTGACCAATCTCGGCTATTCGCGCGATGTGGCGGCCAATGCCGTGGCGGTGGCGATGAAGGCGGCAGGCGAGGGCGCGGACAGCGCCAAGCTGATACGGCTGGGGCTGAAGGAGTTGGCGCGGTGAAGTTCCTTGCCATTTTCATATTTCCTTACTATTGTGATAAGGTAAGGAGATACTGGAGGTAACGCGATGGGCGCTTTTTCAACGATCACGTCCAAGGGACAAGTCACGATCCCCAAAGACGTACGGGAGAGAATGAACTTGAAGGAGGGTGACATGATCGCTTTCGTGCCGATGCGGGATGGCACGCTGATTGTTCCGCGCAACAAACCGGTTGAGAGCATTTTCGGCTTGCTCGCTGACTATGCAATTCCGGGAACCAGTTTGGCCGACTATGACAATGCAGTTAGGGAGGCGGTTGCCGAACATGTCGAAGGCAAGCGCTTGAACAAGGCTGACAGCGCGGCATGATTGGTTTTGACACGAATGTTATACTGCGCGCCTTGCTGTCTGACGATCCAGTCCAGTCGCCAATGGCGCAACGAAGGATGGCTGGTTTGAGCCGCGCTGAGACGGGGTATGTGTCCGCTGGCGTGCTGCTGGAGCTATATTGGGTGCTCGACCGCCTGTACCGGATGCCGAGGGCGATTATTGGAAGAACCATCAAGAGCCTGCTTGAGGTGGCTTGGCTGACATTCGAAGATTTCGAATCTCTGGCGCTCGCATTGCAGATTTATGAGACGGGGAATGTTGATTTTTCGGATGCGTTCATAGCCGAGCGCAACAGGGA
This sequence comes from Phyllobacteriaceae bacterium, assembly GCA_031401375.1. Classification (GTDB taxonomy): domain Bacteria; phylum Pseudomonadota; class Alphaproteobacteria; order Rhizobiales; family Rhizobiaceae; genus JANOYJ01. The sequence continues at coordinate 1,032 of JANNRN010000141.1, forward strand.
ACGCGGTTGCGCCATGACAGTCACATTTGACCGCGAAGCGGCCAAGCGCGTTCCGGGCATGGAGCTTCTGACGTGAGCGATGCCCCGGCTGTCTTAGATTTCCAGAGAATGATTGATACTGCAGTGGCATTTTTTCTCGCCGGGGAAAGATGCACGCCGAGTCTTAAGTTTGGCAAATACGGAGAGCACTCGCTAAATGCCCCAGTTGTGGTGTCCTACGCTTTGTCTATCGAGATATGTCTCAAAATACTCATCGCCAAAGCGGGCGGCGACATCCAAGGACACAGTTTGAAGGTGCTATTTGGTAGACTGTCCGAAGAATCAAAGGCTAATCTCAAGCACTGGGCAGAGCCACTGGTAAGTGGGGAAGTCACTGCGGAGTTTGCGTTTCTCAAAGAAAGCCCGCTTGATGAAATGGACAGAAATTTCGTCGACTGGCGCTATTCTTACGAGCACGATTATTTGACTGCTTCGCCGAGCAGTTTGCGCTGCAGGTTCATCGAATGTCACATGGAAGTTCGAAGGGCGCACCGTCAGTTGGTCAGCACCTTCGAACGAAATTGGGGTAGTTTTGAACCGGATGGAACTTGGGCTTGGCCCGAGATGGAGCTTGCTCAATTGGAGAGGAGTGCTGAGCAACCATGAGCGATGCCTCTCGCCTCATCACGCCGGAAAAGCGCGGCGAGGATTTCGACACCAATCTGCGCCCGCAATCGCTCAGCGAATTCATCGGTCAGAAGGCAGCGCGGGAGAATTTGAAGGTCTTCATCGACGCGGCGAAGTCGCGCGGCGAGGCGCTGGACCATGTTCTGTTTGTCGGCCCGCCCGGGCTTGGCAAGACTACGCTGGCGCAGATCATGGCCAGGGAACTTGGCGTCAATTTCCGCTCCACCTCGGGGCCGGTGATTGCCAAGGCCGGTGATCTGGCGGCGCTGCTCACCAATCTGGAAGAAAACGATGTTCTGTTCATCGATGAAATCCATCGCCTCAATCCGGCCATCGAGGAAATCCTCTATCCGGCCATGGAGGATTATCAGCTTGATCTCATCATCGGCGAGGGCCCGTCGGCGCGCTCGGTGAAGATTGACCTGGCGAAGTTCACGCTGGTGGCTGCAACGACGCGGCTCGGGCTTCTCACCAATCCGCTGCGTGATCGCTTCGGCATTCCGGTGCGGCTGAATTTCTACTCGGTTGAGGAACTGGAACTCATCGTGCGGCGCGGGGCACGAATTCTTGGGCTGCCGCTCAATGACGAAGGCGCGACGGAAATTGCCCGCCGCTCACGCGGCACCCCGCGCATTTCTGGCCGTCTTCTGCGGCGTGTCCGGGATTTCGCCCATGCCGGCGGAGACGAGATCGTCAACAGGGTGATTGCCGATGCGGCGTTGACGCGGCTTGAAGTGGACGCCATGGGGCTGGATGCGCTTGACCGGCGCTACCTGACCATGATTGCGCAAAATTTCGGCGGCGGGCCGGTCGGTGTCGAGACGATCGCCGCAGGCCTGTCCGAGCCGCGCGATGCAATAGAAGACATCATTGAGCCCTATCTCATCCAGCAGGGCTTCCTCCAGCGCACCCCGCGCGGCCGGGTGCTCGCCGCCAACGCCTGGCGGCATCTCGGCATGGAGCCGCCACGCGACGCGGCGCAGCAGGCGCTGTTGTTTGAGGAGGAGTAGCGGAAAGGCTCGACGTTCAAGCGTTATGGGCTGAGCGACTTCACCATCTCCAGCACTTCTCCTTCCGCTTTCTCCCCGTCAAACCCGTCGACCAATCCAAACGCGCCGCCATAGGACCAGACCGACCAAGCAAACCCAGCCTTTTCTGCGCGTTCAGCCATCGCCTTGACATAGGCGGCGCGGGTTTTGCCGGGGATGATAACGGGATTGCCGTATTCTTGGCGAATCATGCCGAACTCGCCAAGGATGATGTTGGACGGATCGATGTTGTTGGCTTTGGCCCAGTCCGATACACGGGAAAAAGGCAGGTCCATTTCATGGTCCAGACCCTCTTCTGTATCGATCAGTCCAATCTGTTCATCCAAATAGGCAAGGTGACCTGCAACGCGGTCAGCTGGCGCGTCCTTTTTGATGCGGGCGCGGATACCATCGCGGATTTTGTCGAGTTCGGCCTTGGGCGTTTCATGCAGCGGGAAGGGCAAGCCGTAAACATGCGGCATGAAATCGCCGGTCCATGTCGCACCCTGATGGGTGAGGATGAACGGCTCGTAGGAATGGAATGACCAGATCAGGTTCTCGTCCGGAAAGTCCTTCGGATCAAGCTTGGCCAGACCCTCCGCGCTGCCCCAGCAGGCGCCGGACAGGATAAGTGTCAACTTGGTGGCGCTGGCGCGCGTGGCGGCGAAAGCCCTTTTGAGCAGGCCCGGCCAATCATGGGTGCCGTCCTCATCGCAATCGATTGTCGGCTCATTGAAGATTTCGAGCGCGACTTTTTCAGGATCCTTGTCCTTCAGTGTCTCGGCCATCCGGCGGGCAAAGCCAAGATAAGCGTCGAACATGCCGGGTTCGGTCAGAATTTGCTTCGTGCCAATCTTCCGCTCTTGTCCGGCCGGAATCGCGTGCAGGTCGACAATCACTTTCAGACCGGTACTTATGATCAGATCGACTGAGGCATGGACTTCGTTGAAGAGATTGTCGCTCAACGCTTCGGTCTTGGAAGAGAGAAACAGAGAAGGATCGACCGGCATGCGGACAAAATCGAAGCCTGCCGCTTTTAGGTCATTGAGTTCCTTTTCGCCCACTGACCTGCGCCATTCGGGGAAAGGGAAAATCACCTTTGGATCGGCCCATTTGTCTTCCGCCGGCCATGTCACCCAAATGTCGAGCGAGATGCCCCGCTTGACTTGAAAGGTCGCAGCTGTCGCAGGGTTCAAAGCGAAGAACAGTGCGAGGGCCAAAAGT
>JANNRN010000142.1:0-2083 GCA_031401375.1 Phyllobacteriaceae bacterium
GGAAAACGGCGCGCCGGTGGAGTGGCTCACCACGCCTGGACTGACGCCGTACCCCGATGCTGTTGATGTCATGGAAAATCGTGCGGCCGGCATCCGGCAGGGATTGGCGCCCGAGCTTGTGTGGCTGGTTGAGCATCCGCCGATTTACACCGCCGGCACGAGCGCCGATGCCAAGGACCTTGTCGCACCAGGGCGCTTTCCCGTTTTTCAGACAGGACGCGGCGGCGAGTATACCTATCATGGACCGGGCCAGCGTGTTGCCTATGTGATGCTCGACCTCAAGCGCCGCCAGGAAGACGTCAGGGCCTTCGTTGCGGCACTTGAGGCATGGATCATTGCGACGCTTGCAGCCTTCAATGTTCAAGGCGAGCGCCGTGAAGACCGTGTCGGGGTCTGGGTTCGGCGTCCGTCCCATAAGCCAGGAGCAGACGGACCCTTGGCCGAAGACAAGATTGCCGCCATTGGCATCCGCTTGAAGCGATGGGTCAGCCTTCACGGGATTTCACTTAATGTTGAACCGGACCTCTCACACTTTGACGGAATTGTGCCTTGCGGGCTATCGGGGTTTGGCGTCACAAGCTTGGCGGATATGGGGCTGACGGCAACCATGCAGGACGCCGATGCAGAGCTGAGGAAGGCTTTCGAGATGATTTTCGGGCCAACACGGACCGTATCTGAAACTTAGTTCGACCACGCCGCGTTTCTACTCTCCAGACAGTCGGGCGCGGGACGGATGGCCAAAGGGAACCAGGCGATGTCAGACGCAATCATGGACACGAATACCGGAAAAGGCCCGCTGGTGTATCGACAGAGCCGCTGGACGCGGCTGACGCATTGGCTTTGGGCGATATCACTTTTTTTTCTGATGCTCACAGGCTTGCAGATATTCAACGCCCATCCGACGCTTTATTGGGGCAAGGAATCGGGGTTTGAATATGACAACGCGGTCCTCGATATCGGCGCCAGACAGGTTGGCGATGAAGTCGTCGGCTACACGACCATACTTGGCAGCGAGTTCAACACGACCGGCGTTCTTGGCGCCTCGGGGCCTGCCGCAAACCGCAGCTACACGGCGTTTCCGGGTTGGCTGACCATCCCTTCCAACCGCAGCCTCGCCACCGGCCGCATCATCCATTTTTTCTTCGCGTGGATCCTGGTTGGCACTCTCGCCGTCTGGCTCGCCGCAAGCCTGATCAACGGTCATTTGCGGCGGGACCTTGTGATTACCGGATCAGATCTCAAGCGCTTGCCTCAAGACATCAAGAACCATGCACGCCTCAAATTCCATCACGCGAAAGAGTACAACGTATTGCAAAAGATGGCCTATGCCGGTGTGCTCTTTGTTCTGCTGCCCTTGATGATCCTGACGGGACTGACAATGTCACCGAGTTTCAACGCTTCCGCGCCTATCTTGCTCGACCTTTTTGGCGGCAGGCAATCAGCGCGAACCATCCATTTCGTCGTCATGCTGCTGCTTGTTGGCTTCTTTGTCGTTCACATGGCGATGATCCTGGCCGCAGGGCCGATCAACGAGCTTCGCTCCATCATTACCGGCTGGTACCGCGTCGACCCCGAACACGGAAAGGACCATTGACATGCCCGGATTTCAACTCAACCGCCGCAAATTCCTCACGTCAGCAGCTTTGGGCGCATCAACTATCACGCTTGCCGGTTGCGATGTTCTCGACAGCTTGAACGAACGTGATTCCACCGCGCGGAACGTCGTCGAAAAGGCCAACATGCTGACCTACCGCGCCCAGCGTTTGCTCGGCGGCGGCCAAACACTGGCGCCGGAATTCACCGAGGCCGACATCCGCCAGTCGCAACATCCCAACGGTGTGACGGCACCGCCGGACGCGGATTACAAGGCGATGGCAAGCGCCGGGTTCGCAGACTTTCGTCTGAAAGTGACCGGCCTTGTCGAGAAGCCGTTCGAAATGACGCGTGACAACCTTCTGGCAATGCCGTCACGCACACAAATCACCAGGCACGACTGTGTCGAAGGCTGGAGCTGCATCGCCAAATGGACAGGCGTTCCGCTAGCCAAGGTGCTGGATGAGGCAAAACCCAAGCTCGACGCGCG
>JANNRN010000143.1:0-5956 GCA_031401375.1 Phyllobacteriaceae bacterium
TGTCGAGGCCCGGCCCCTCGGCCTCGATGTCACCGATGAAACGACAAGTTCAGGCAATCCGGCGTCCCTGTTTGTGCCCATGTTTGCTCCGGACGCCTTTGTGGTCTCCAAATATGGTACGTCCACAGTTAATGACGGCTATAACAACTGGTGGCCGGACTATGAGACCGACACCGATTTCCGCGGCACGGATCCAACGTTCATCGGCAACGGTTTTTGGGCGAGCGTGACTGACACTGGCCAGGTGACATCGACGTCGCCAACGTCATCAGCATGGTGGGCAAGCACCTCGCGTCCTCGTGAAGTTGATGTGGCCAAGTATTTCGTCAACAAGCCTTATCTTTCCGGGCAAGGCTCGCCGACATCGACGTCGGGCCGCAAGGGACAATGGCAGTACTACCGCGGCGAGTCAGGTCCCAACCACAGCTGCACCACGAAGGCGATTACGCCGCTGACCGGCAATGAGACGGCACTTCATACCGCTGTTGACGCGATGGCAGCAACCGGCAACACCAACGTGCCGGAAGGCTTGGCATGGGGTTGGCGCACGATTTCATCGAAGGAACCTTTCAGCGAAGGCGTCCCCGAATCCCGCAAGGACATCGACAAGGTCGTGATCGTTTTAACTGACGGCGCGAACACCTATGCTGACTTGTCCGCCAGCCTCAACAATGACGTTGCGGGCAACAAGACGACTTATGGTGCCTATGGCGTTACCGGTTATGCTGGCAATAGCGGCACCAACGCAACCGCTTCACCTTCAAGTGCATCAAACGTTGCACGCATGTTCTACGGCACGACCGCGTCCAAAACCGATCATTCAGATGCCAATTTCCAAAAGGCGATGGATGAGAAGATGTTGCAGATCTGTGAGAATATCAAGGATCAGGAGATCATCCTGATGACGGTGGCGCTCGATCTTGATCCGGCGAACTATTCCGGCACAGCGGCAACGGCGGTCCAGAAGGCGCTTGATGCGCTGACTGACTGCGCGGGCGATTCCAAAACCCGCAAGGACGCATCGGGCAATCCGGCCAAGCTGTTCTGGAATGCTAAATCCGACACGCTGGACGACACGTTCAAGGAAATTGCCGACGAGCTGTCGAACTTGCGTTTCACTGGCTGATCCCGGTCAGGTCATAAAATCTCCATAACGCGGTTCTTCGGGACCGCGTTTTGTTTTGACCCAATCTCAAAACGGATGACAGGCAAAGAGCGTTGGGCTATGCGAGAGCCGCGATTCAACCGGTGACCCTCATGCAATTCATTGCCCGCCTTGACGAAATTGCGCCTCGCTATGGCGCAATACTTTGTGACGTGTGGGGCGTTCTGCACAATGGAGAATGGTCGTTTCCTGAAGCAGCCGGCGCATTGGAGCGAGCCCGCGCCAACGGGATCGCCGTTGTGCTCGTCACCAACGCGCCGCGGCGCAGTGACCGCATCATCGAGCAACTGGGCACATTCGGTGTGCCGCGCACCGCCTATGACCGGGTTGTGACCTCGGGCGACGCCACCCGCGATATGATTGCCGGCGGACCCCGGCGCATCTTTCACATTGGAACCGAGCGGGAACTGACACTTTATGAAGATCTCGACGTCGAACTTTGCGAAGAGCGCGAGGCAGATGTTGCCGTGTGTACGGGGTTGTTCAACGACGAAGTTGAAACACCCGCTGACTATCAGGACTTGCTTGGCCGTTTGCGCAGCCGCGATGTTCCCATGATTTGTGCAAACCCGGACATTGTCGTCGAACGCGGCACGCGGCTGATCTTCTGTGCCGGAGCAATTGCACGGGAGTATCAGCAATTGGGCGGCCGGGTATCGCTCGCTGGAAAGCCTCACAGCCCGATCTATGCGCTCGCACGTCGCGAAATTGCTGACATGCTGGGCCATCCGGTCGAAGCGTCAAAAATCCTCGCCATCGGTGACGGCTTGCTCACAGATGTGAAAGGCGCGGTGCAGTGCGGGTTCGACGTGCTTTATATTTCAGCGGGCATTCACGCACTCGAATATGGGCAACACGGCAAGCCCGAGCGAGATGCCCTGACGGCTTGGCTTGGCAGGAATCAAGTCAAACCCGTCGCCACAATGCCGATGCTTGCTTGATGTCGCTTCCCCCGGGCTTCCTGCGCGTTGACGCCTTTTCGGCCTTTCCGGCCATGATGAGAGGCGGAGTTGTCGCCATCGGCAACTTCGACGGCGTTCATCGCGGTCATCAGCTTGTGCTCGAAAAGGCGCTGGAACTCGCCTTAAAACTTGGCAGACCGGCAATTGTGCTGACGTTCGAACCGCATCCGCGCACCGTGTTCATGCCAGAGGCGCCCGTTTTCCGGCTGACCCCCGCCAGCCTCAAAGCGAAGATATTTGCGCAGATGGGCTTCACTTGCGTGGTGGAACAGGCCTTTTCCCGGGAGTTTGCATCAGTAACCGCCGAAAACTTTGTGCGTGACGTTCTGGTTGGCGCGTTGGGCGTCAGTCATGTCGTCACCGGCTTTGACTTCCATTTTGGCAAGGGCCGCCAGGGCGGACCGGCGTTCCTGTTGGCGGCGGGCGGGCGCGAGGGTTTCAACGTCACGCTGGTGGACGCCTTCCGCGACGAGGGCACTGAGGTGGTCTCTTCCAGCCGCATACGCGACTGTCTCGCCAAGGGCGATGTCGTGGCTGCAGCCGGCCTCATGGGATATCGCTACCTCATCAAGGCGCCGGTTGTTGAGGGCAAGCAGCTTGGCCGGACACTTGGCTATCCCACCGCCAACATGCGCCTGGCTGGCGAGAACCGTCTCGCCCACGGCATTTACGCTGTGCGCCTTCGCCGCGCCGATGGCACGCTCTATGACGGCGTCGCAAGTTTCGGTCGCCGACCCACTGTGGATGACAATGGGGCGCCGCTGCTTGAGACTTACGTGTTTGATCAGTCTCCAAACCTCTACGGCGAGACATGCGCCGTCTCCTTCTTCGGCTTTCTGCGGCCCGAGCTGAAATTTGACGGGCTGGATGCCTTGATGGTGCAGATGAAGCAGGACGAGGCCGAGGCGCGGGCGCTGCTTTCGGGCGTCAGTCCGTTTTCGGCGCTGGATGCGAAGGTTTCATTTTAGGTGAGCAGGCGGCTGTCGAACGGGTAGCGCCAAGTTTGGGCGATGCGGAATTCGGCAGTGCCGGGGTGGGCTGGGTTGAGAAGGAAGTTGGAGGCTTGCGGCATGACCATTGATGGAATGCGCATCAGTGCATATTCAAGATCAAGCAAGAAGTTGTTTCCGATCATTTGGGTCTTTGAATAGCTGTTAGCCCAATCGCTTGGCAGTTCCGGCAGAAATATCTTCAAACTATCGGGGGCATCGATTTCCAGAAGTTGGCAAGTGGGCGCCACGTCTTCCCGGTCGGTGTGGACCAGAATTTCCAGAAGCGTAGTGGAGGGATGGTCGCTGCAATAGACGACGGCCGTTCCGACTTCATTCCAGCGGCCTGCGTGGTAGAGGCCGCCGTCTCCCGACAAATCTGTAAACTCGGAGATGCGCCAAAGCCGCATGTTTATACATACATGCCGTGCTGAATGCAGCCGATCTCGTTCTCAACAATACGCGCGCCCTCTTCGGTCTCCAAAAGCTCAATCGGGGCAGCTCCATCGAGCGCACGGCTTGGCTTGCGCAGCCAGCGGTGCGCCCGCGCAGATTCGCCAAATACGCGCTCGGCGAATGACACAACGCGCTTAAGTCGGAGCACTCGATCCGCTTCGGCAACCGAAAGCCGCTCGTTTTTTTTCACGCGGCGTGTCAGAGTTCGCCTCGGCCCCACAATTTTGTATATTTCGTCGCTCGAAAAACCGTGTTTCTGCAGTTCAGCGAGTTCACTCGGCATCACCACCGGACGGGCAAGCGCATAAGCAGCAGACATATCGGCCTCCATTGCCATTTGCCCACACATATATGCGCAAATGGCACAAATTGCAAACCGGCTTTATTCCCTTGCCATCTTGCGCTACAAGCCGCGCATGGTCTTGAGCCTCATCATCCGAATTACTCCCCCGGCTTCGCGCTAGCGCGCTTGAGGCCGGTTGCCTTTGCGGCCAAAATTTCACAAGAGATGAAACCTGATTTGCCGCGCCTTCCCGCGTGGCCCCCTGGAATCCATGATGACTGACACGATCGACTATTCAAAAACCCTCAATCTGCCGCAGACCGATTTTCCCATGCGCGCCGGGTTGCCCGAGGCTGAGCCGAAAATCATCGCGCGCTGGCACGGGATGGACCTCTACAGGCGTCTGCGCGAAGACGCTGCGGGCAAGCCGAAATATGTGCTGCATGACGGCCCTCCTTACGCCAATGGCCATCTTCATATTGGCCATGCGCTCAACAAGATCCTGAAAGACGTCATCACCCGCTCATTCCAGATGCGTGGGTATGACTCGAACTACGTGCCCGGCTGGGATTGCCACGGCCTGCCGATCGAATGGAAGATCGAGGAGCAATATCGAGCCAAGGGCAAGAACAAGGACGAGGTGGAAATCAACGAGTTCCGCAAGGAATGCCGCGACTTCGCCACGCATTGGGTCGGTGTGCAGTCGGCGGAATTCGAGCGCCTCGGCGTCACCGGGGATTTTCAAAATCCGTATCTGACGATGGACTACAAGGCCGAAGCCAAGATCGCCGGCGAGTTGATGAAATTCGCCATGACCGGGCAACTGTACCGGGGGTCGAAGCCGGTCATGTGGTCGGTGGTGGAAAGGACGGCGCTGGCGGAAGCCGAGATTGAATATGAGATGTATGAGAGCGACACGGTTTGGGTGAAGTTTCCGGTGATGAGGGCAGACTTTTTCGCCAAAGACATAACTGACAACGGCAAAACTGTTTCGCTCAACCCGGAAAAGCCACCCTATTCTGACTTGTTGAACGCTACAGTCGTCATATGGACTACAACCCCTTGGACCATTCCGGGCAACCGAGCGATTTGCTTCTCGGCAAAAATTACTTACGGCCTGTTTGAGGTCGTCGCAGTTGAAAACGACTTCGGTCCGGGCGTTGGTGAAAAGCTGATCTTCGCTAAGTCGCTAGCTGAAGGCTGCGCGGAAAAGGCAAAAATATCTCTGAAGTTGGTTCGTGAAGTCAGCGCTGACGAGTTGGAGGCAGTCACTTGTGCCCACCCGCTATCCGGCTGGGCGCCAGCCTTCCCCCTTGCGGGGAAGGTGGCAGCGGAGCTGACGGATGGGGGTGGTGCAGGAAATGCTGAGCGTCCAGAAAATGGCGTCAGCGTTTCTTCTTCAGCCTTTGCATCTTCCTCGCCACCCCCATCCGTCGGCTTTGCCGACACCTTCCCCGCAAGGGGGAAGGCTGGAGTCAATCCGGCGCCTTACTCCTTTCCTGTTCCCCTTTTCGACGGCCCCCACGTCACCGAGGACGCGGGCACCGGCTTTGTCCACACGGCCCCCAGCCATGGCCGCGACGACTTTGAAATCTGGACCGCCAAGCGCCGCGAGCTTGAAGAAATGGGCATCGACCCGTCCATCCCGTTCCCCGTCGCCGATGATGGCTCCTACACCAAGGACGCGCCGGGGTTCGAGGGCGAGTTCGTTTTGGACAGCACCGGCAAAAAGGGCGGCGCCAACAATGCGGTCATCAAGGCATTGATTGCGCAGAACAACCTGTTCGCCCGCGGCCGCGTGAAGCACGAATACCCGCATTCGTGGCGCTCGAAAAAGCCGGTGATTTTCCGCAACACGCCGCAATGGTTCGTGCATATGGATAAGGCGCTGAGCGCCGGAGCCTTCCCCCTTGCGGGGAAGGTGGACGCGGAGCGGACGGATGGGGGTGGCGCGGGAAATGCTGCACGCGCAAAACTCAGCCTCAGCGCTTCTCCTTCGCTCTCAGCATCTTCCTCGCCACCCCCATCCGTCGCCTCTGGCGACACCTTCCCCGCAAGGGGGAAGGCTGGTGGCAGCGCCACCCTGCGCTCCACCGCGCTC
>JANNRN010000144.1:0-4606 GCA_031401375.1 Phyllobacteriaceae bacterium
GATCATCATGGCAAGCGTCAGCGATGAACTGGCATCCGAGCTTGAAGCGACCGCCCTTGAGCTTGGCATGGATGCACTTGTTGAGGTGCACGACGAAAAGGAAGTCGAACGCGCGTTGAAACTTGATTCGCCTCTCATCGGTATCAACAACCGCAACCTGCGCACTTTTGAGGTCTCACTTGTGACGTCAGAACGTCTGGCTCGTCTCATTCCAGATGGCAGGCACATTGTCGGCGAGAGTGGCATCCGTGTGCATGAGGATTGCGCGCGGCTCGCAAAATACGGCATCTCGACATTTCTTGTGGGTGAAAGCCTGATGCGGCAAAGCGATGTCGCTTCGGCAACGCGTCAACTTCTTGACGGAAGCCAGGCGTCATGAGCGGCGATCATCTCACCCATCTTGACGAGCGCGGCGCCGCGCACATGGTTGACGTCTCCGAGAAGGCGGTAACCAGCCGCACGGCGACCGCGCAAGGTTGCGTGACGATGCTTGCCCAGACCTTGGAACTCATTATCTCGGGCGACGCGAAAAAGGGTGACGTCATTGGCACGGCAAGGCTTGCCGGCATCATGGCGGCAAAGAAAACCCATGAACTCATTCCCCTTTGCCATCCCCTGCCGATCACCAAGGTGTCTGTCGAAATCGAACAAGATCGCGAGCTGCCTGGATTGCGGGTCTCAGCAACAGTCAAGGTGAATGGCAAAACCGGGGTTGAAATGGAGGCGTTGACGGCGGTTTCCGTTGCATGTCTCACCATTTACGACATGGCGAAGGCCGTTGACCGCGACATGGTCATTGGCGATATCCGCCTCATGCGCAAGGCGGGCGGAAAATCCGGAACCTACCGTCGAAAGGCATAGTCCAATGGGCCTGATCAGCGTCGAGGAGGCAAGCCGATTGCTGCTGGACGGGGTCGATACACTCGGCTCGGAGCGCGTTGACCTTGCCGATGCGGCCTACCGTGCCTTGTGCGGACCCGTCCATGCCCTGCGCACCCAACCACCGTTCCCGTGCTCCGCCATGGATGGATACGCCATCAAAGCGGACGAGAAGATCAACACGTTCGAAGTCATTGGCGAGTCAGCGGCAGGCCGGCGGTTCACGGGCATTGTCAGCACCGGACAGGCCGTTCGCATCTTCACCGGTGCGCCCGTGCCGGAAGGCGCTGACACCGTGGTCATGCAGGAAGATGTGTCATCTTTGGGCGGCAATCGTATTCAACTCAGCCAGGCAATTCGACCAGGACGCAATGTCCGCCGCCTTGGACTCGATTTCGTCGAAGGCCAGGTTGTGGTTGAAACCGGCAGGGCTCTGGACCCTTCCGCCCTTTCCCTTGTCGCCGCAAGCGGCCATGCCGGTGCCAACGTGGTTCGGCGCCCTCGCGTCGTCATCATCGCGACGGGCGATGAACTTGTGCCGCCGGGCGCCCTGCCCGGCCCTGACCAGATTGTTGCTTCAAACGGTGTTGGAATTTCCGCGCTGGCGCGTAATCTGGGGGCGGAAGTTCATGACTACGGCATTGTTCGCGACAGCGAGCCGCTTATCAGAGCGCAGGTGGAACGCGCGCTGAGCGAGGCGGCGGATATCATCGTCACCCTTGGCGGCGCATCGGTGGGCGATCATGATCTTGTCCGCCCTGTTCTTGCCGGGCTCGGAATTTCTCTCGATTTCTGGAAGATCGCCATGCGGCCCGGCAAACCGCTGATGTATGGCCGCTCGGGCGCGGCCCACATCCTCGGTCTTCCGGGCAATCCTGTGTCAAGCCTGGTTTGCGGGCAATTGTTTCTCGCGCCCCTGATCTGGCGGCTCGCCGGATTGTCATTCTCCCACGACATTCGTCAGGCGAAGCTCTCCGTTCCAATGCGCGCCAATGACCTGCGGCAAGACTATGTGCGCGCCCGGATCGACGAGAGCGAAAACGGTCTGGCCGCAACGCCGTTTGATCTTCAGGATTCGTCAATGCTCACGACCCTGGCGAACGCGCGCGGCTTGATCATCCGTCCGCCTTTTGCACCGGAGTTAGCGGTCAACGCGCCGGTGCCCGTCCTGATGCTGCGCTAAGCGGGTCCACTTGCAGAACACAACTAGAACATATACGGTATGTTCAGGTTTTGTATTTAATTGATTCTGTCAGGAGAACGGGAATGCTGACGCGCAAACAACATGAATTGCTGCTTTTTGTGCATGAGCGCTTGCGCGAGTCCGGTATTCCGCCGTCGTTCGACGAAATGAAGGACGCGCTGAATCTTGCTTCCAAATCAGGCATTCATCGTTTGATCACGGCGCTGGAGGAACGGGGCTTCATCCGGCGGCTGCCAAACCGGGCCCGCGCGCTTGAGGTGATCCGGCTGCCAGACTCCTTGTCACAATCGCCAGTCACGCAGCGCCGCTTTGCTCCCAGCATCATTGAGGGAAGCCTTGGGCGCAATGTTCCTGGACCCCGGTCCGTTTCCCGCAGCGACAATGATGACGATTCAAGCCGCGCCATCGGCGTGCCGATGATGGGCAGAATTGCAGCGGGTGTGCCGATCTCGGCCATCCAGCATCAGACCAGCATGGTTTCGTGCCCTGCGGACATGCTTGGCCAGGGCGAACACTACGCCTTGGAAGTCAAGGGTGACTCGATGATCGACGCCGGGATTTTTGACGGCGATACGGTGCTCATCAAGCGTTCGGACACCTGCAATACGGGGGACATCATTGTCGCCTTGGTTGATGACGAAGAAGCCACGTTGAAGCGCTTCCGCCGCAAGGGCGCGTCGATCGCGCTTGAGGCCGCCAATCCAGCCTACGAGACGCGGATTTTTGGGCCGGACCGTGTGAAGGTGCAAGGCAAGCTTGTTGGACTGATGCGCCGTTACAATTGAAACGGAACCTTGGGTTCCCTCAGTGTCTGTCCCCAGTCTCGCGGCCATCTGATGCGGTTTTGTTCCGCTTCCGGTGCTCACGAAACCACAGCATCTGACTCTCGACATTGAATTCTTGAACAGACACTCAGTAAAAAAGCCGGCGGATAGCCGGCTTTTTGTCTTTTCCGTCAAATCATTATTGCGCGGGAGCGGCGGCCTTGGCCTTGTCCTGCTCGGCCTTGAGTTTCTTTTCAAACTCGTCCTTGCGCTTGGTGATTTCGTCCTGAAGTTTCTTGTTGCGGTCTTCCAGGTCAGACTGCTGCATGCCCGGGCCGTCAAAGGCGGCGCCGAAACCGTTCAGCGAAACCTTTATCGGATTAGGTTTGTTCTGGAAGTTGATCGATGTGAGCGTCAATTCTCCGCCCTTCTTGAGCGCCGCGACCAGTTCCGGGCTGAGCGGTGCCTCTGCGATACAGCGGTCCGGAAAACAAATGCCATACTCAACCTTGGTTGGCTTGTTCTTGTCGACCTGCAATCCGATTCCGGGCGGGATCAGCCGGCCGGAAGGTACGGAAATCTGGAAAATCTTGCGCGTGACTTTGCCCTTCACATCGATAAGGCTGATGGCGGTCAGCAACTGGCCCGAATCTGCTGTGACTATGTTCTGGGTATTGCAAATATCGTTGTCTTCCTGCTTGGCGCAGACCTTGAACCAACCCTGCGGCGGCTGGCCCGCCTGCTGGGCGCTGGCTGTACCGCCAAGCAGCGCAGATGCAGCGAATGCGGCCACAGCCATCGTCCAGGTTGACTTCATCACTTTGCTCGACATGAAAAACGCTTCCTTTTCTGATCCTGACGGCTTTGGTCCGGCTGCCGGTTCCCTGTTGTCGAAATACGGCAACAGCATGACCATCGTGCTCAAGCATGCCTGTTATACTGTACGGTTTCGCAAATCCAGTCGTTTGCGGTACCGATGAGACGCATGATTCATTCGCGGAATTGCCGAAATTACCGGTCTTTGGGTCAGGAATGGAAAGTGCGCGCTCGCGCTGGCTGCGATCGCGCTGTGCTGGCGCGTTATTTCGTTCACATTACGAACCAAGGGCCTTACCTTTTTGCTGAAATCGCGAATCAGAAATGCATTCGAAGCCTTCGATTGTTTGGAAGAATTCATGCCGCCAATTCCACGCACTATCCTGCTACTGCTTGTCTGTCTCCTCACTGCGCCTTCAACCGCGGTCGCCGAACCAAGCCACGGGATAGCCATTCAGGGTGAACCTGCCCTGCCAACCGGCTTCACTCACTTTCCCTACGTCAATCCCGACGCGCCGAAGGGTGGCGTGATCACGTATGGCGTGATCGGGACGTTCGACAACCTCAACCCGTTTATCCTCAAAAGCATGCGCTCAACCGCGCGGGGCGTGATCGACCAGGCTTTTGGCAATCTCGTTTACGAATCGCTGATGCAGCGCTCGGCGAACGAACCTTTCACTCTCTACCCGTTGATCGCCGACTCTGTTGATACCGATGACGAGCGGACTTGGGTCGAGTTTCAGATCAACCCGAAGGCGAAGTGGTCAGATGGAACGCCGATCACGCCGGAGGACGTGATATTCACCTATGAGACTTTCGCCGCGAAGGGACGACCGCCCTACTCCCAGCGAATGGACAAGATCGCCAGCATTCAGAAGGCGGGTGAGCGCGGTGTGAAATTTACGTTCAATGAAAAGGCCGACCGCGAGTTTCCGTTGATCAT
>JANNRN010000145.1:0-1753 GCA_031401375.1 Phyllobacteriaceae bacterium
GAACCGGCGGCACCACGGTTGCCGCCACCATGCTCGCGGCGGCGCAAACCGGCATCAAGGTATTCGCCACTGGCGGCATTGGCGGGGTGCACAAGGGCGCGGAAGTGACATTTGATATTTCAGCCGATCTCGAGGAATTCGCCCGTTCCGCGGTTATCGTTGTCTGCGCCGGGGCAAAGGCGATTCTCGATCTTGAGAAAACCCTGGAAGTCCTTGAAACAAAAGGGGTTCCGGTGGTGACGATCGGGCAGGACAAATTGCCCGCCTTCTGGTCCGCCGCCTCGCATCTCAATTCGCCGCTGCGCCTTGACACCGTCAAGGAGATCGCCGCCTTTCAAAGAATGCGCGAAAAAATGGGCATTGGCGGCGGCATGCTGATCGCCAATCCGATCCCGGCAATGGCGGAAATCCCCGCCTCCGAGATGTCAGGGTACATCGGCAAGGCGCTGGAATCGGCAAAAAACAACGGCATCAGCGGCAAGGCCGTGACGCCGTTTCTTCTGGCCAAAATCCTGGAATTGACCGGGGGCCGCAGCCTGACCGCCAATATTGCGCTGGTGGAAAACAATGCGCGCCTTGCAGCGCGCATTGCACTTGAAATTAGCTCAGCGGCGTGATCTGGATTTCCACGCGGCGGTTCTGTGAACGGCCCGCATCGTTGTTGTTGGGGCCAATCGGGCGGGTTTCGCCCTCGCCCTTCACGTAAAAGCGGCGGCTGTCGACACCTTGCGAGGCCAGATACCCGGCCACGGACTGCGCCCGGCGCTGCGACAGATCGAGATTGTAACTGTCGTTGCCGGTCGAATCAGTGTGCCCGTAAATATCGACCAGCGACTGCTTGTACTTGTTGAGAATCAGCGCGACCGAATTCAGCGTCGAATAGAAGCCGGAATTGACCTGATCCTGGTCCGTGGCAAAGGTGATGTTGGACGGCATGTTGAGCACAAGCTGGTCGCCAACGCGGGTCACCGACACGCCGGTGCCTTCGAGCTGGGCGCGCAATTCAGACTCCTGCTTGTCCATGAAGACGCCAACGCCGCCGCCGACAAGCGCACCAACGCCCGCGCCGATCAAGGCGTTGCGGCGGTCGTCGCCCCCCGCCAGAAGCCCGACACCAGCCCCTGCCAGCGCACCAAGCGCGGCGCCGCCGGCAGTCTTGGAGACCTGCTGCTCGCCCGTGTAAGGGTTGGTGGTGGTGCAGCCGGCCAGAAAGACTGCGGCCATGGCGGATATTGCGAACTGTTTTTTCATGATCATCCCCGGTTGTCGGCCCTCCGGCCGGAATCGCCTGCGAACAATAGGAACAAATGCGGCAGCAATGCGGTTCCACCGCTGTCGCAAAGGTAAGAAGCAACGGTCAACACCGCGTCTCCGGCCGCCTTTCTGAATTTCGCTTTCCGCGCAATCCGGCAGGCTCATCGTTCCATATTGCCGTCAAGCATGTCTTTCACCGCCGTCGCCAGCTGCTTCAGCGAAAACGGTTTGGGCAGGAAGCCGAATTTGGCATCTTCCGGAAGGTTCTTGGCAAAGGCGTCCTCGGCATAACCGGAGACGAAAATGAACTTGATGTCGGCATATTTCTTGCGCAGTTCGCGCAGCAATGTCGGCCCGTCCATCTCCGGCATGACAACGTCCGAGACGATGATGTCGACCTTGCCGCCAAGCGCCTCCAAAACCTCCAGCGCCTCCACGCCGCTGGCCGCTTCATGGACGGTGTAGCCACGCGACTGCAGGGCGCGCACGCCGCCCATGC
>JANNRN010000146.1:0-2213 GCA_031401375.1 Phyllobacteriaceae bacterium
CGCGCGATGGGATCGTCATGGGAATAGCCCTTTTCCCTGAACGGTCTGCCAAGCCAGCGCCCGTTCTTGCGGGGGATGGCGTAATCATAGCCGTGTGTGAGCATTCTGATTGACGGTTCGAACAGCTTGGCTTCATGGGCAACCTGGCGGTATCCGGTTTCGAGCTTGGCCATCACATCATTCAAAGTCGCCTTCTTGATGTAGTCGGCCGGGTCCGCCGATCCGTGCCCTTGCGATTTTTCCTTGAGCAGGGCTGTCAAACCGCCGCCGCCGAGCAGGTCATTGCCGCCGCCGGAGAAGATGAAAACACGATAGAGTCCGGATTGAAGCACCTGCTTGTATTGCTTCTTTGCAAGGACCTCCTCGAAAGTGTCGCCGGGAAAGGCGATGTTTCGCGAGGGAAAGGATTTTCCCAGTATGTCGAAGAACGTTTTGGGGTAGCCGGAAAGGTCAGAAAGCAGATTGATCCAGCTGTCGCCTTCGCCGCACAGGCGAGGCGAGGATGCCGCCATGCTGCGGCCAGTCCGCGGCTCCGGCGCCCGCGAAGGCCCGGCAAGGGCCTGCGCCTCCTCCTGCGAAAGTTCGCGCCCGGTCTTTGCATCATAGGCTCGGAAAACAAAGGCATTTTCTGGATCCGGCATAAGCCGGACAGCGTTTTCAGACGGCTTGCCCATGGTTCTGCTCCTGTCCTGTTCACGCATGCTATGCCGCCAGGGCCGCAGCGGCAATCCGGGGGCCATTTCTCAGGTGGAAACGGCATGGCGCCCGCTCATTCACAGTGCCGTGTCTTGACCGCGCCGCAATGGCGTGATTCCTTGCGGCGGGACTCAATCGGGGGATTGCCATGGCGGCTCCATTCACGTTCTACGGCGTCAATTTTTCCGGCCCATGCTACAAGGTCGCTCTGGCGCTGTCGCTGATGGAGGTGCCGTTTGACTTCGTCTCAACGACGCCCCGCGGGCAGGCCAAGCTCCCTGAATATCTGAAAATCAATCCGCTTGGACAAATTCCGGCCCTGGTCGATAACAAGAGCGGGCGTGTCTACCGGCAGTCGACGTCGATCCTGGAGATGCTCGCGGACCGGACAGGCAAGTTCGGCGGACAGTCCGCCGAAGAGCGCATTGAGATGCGTGAGTGGATGTACTGGGATCTCGACCGCCTCGCGCCGCCGATCTACCGCATGCGCGGGCAGCGCCTTGGCTTCCGCGAGTTTACCCAAGCAGTGGCGGAAATGTATGTGGCCGAAGGCCTGGCGGCGCTCAATGCGCTGGAGGCCCATCTTGGCGAGCACAAATGGCTGGTTGGCAGGCGTGCGTCCATTGCCGACATTGATATCTACGGCGTCCTTGATTTCGCGCGCGCGGGCGATTTTGACATCGGTGACTTTCCCAATGTCGAATCCTTCATGCGCCGGTTTCAGGATTTGAAGGGCTTTGGCCGACCGACGGATCTTGTGCCCAAGGAGAGCCGCAAGGCTTGATCGGGCGGGCGCCGGGATCGGGCTTCCCGGCGACGGGCGCTCATGTTGGCCTCGCAGGCTCAATACTCGGTGTTCGCGTTTTTGAGGCCCCCGCGGTTACCGAATCCGGTGACGCTGCCTGTCATCATATGGTCATTTTCGAGCGCGGTTCCCTGGTAAACAATGCGGAAGCAGCTGCCTGCGGCATCGCAGATTTTGGTTGGTGCGCCGTCTTTCGCGCAGATCACTTTGCCGTGCTTGTTGGATTGGCAAACAAAGCCCTGCTTCTGCATGTCATCGACGGGGGTGGCGCCTGCAATGGATGCGCAAGCACTGATCAAGGCGGCGGATAATGTGAAACGAGTAAAGTTCATGGCGATCTCCAATTCACTGTCTGTGTTAAAACCGGCCCCATGGTCAAAATGAAACCACTTCCGCACGCGAGCTGCATCACCACCATGGGTGAAAATTTCCGGGTATCTGGTAGCGGAATCTTTGAGGCGGGATCGCCGCCATTGTTTGGCTTTGGACTGGACTTGGCGAAGGCTTCGCGCCATAAGCGGCAAAAGCGCCGGGGTATCCTGATGAAGAAATTCTTGCTGCAGCTGTTTACCTGGTGGAATGGCCAGACGCTGGGAACCCGCTTCCATACGTGGAAAAAGGGTGCGCGCGTTGGCGAGGACGAGGCCGGCAACGTTTACTACCAAGGGGGCCAGGACTCCGAGGGGCGCACGCGCCGCTGGGTGATCTACAA
>JANNRN010000147.1:0-7679 GCA_031401375.1 Phyllobacteriaceae bacterium
CCGAGCATGCGCGAAGTGGTGGTCTTGCCGTTGGTGCCGGTGATCGCGCCGATCGGGATACGGGACTTTGACCCGGCCGGGAACAGCATGTCGATCACTTTGCCCGCCACATCGCGCGGCGTGCCTTCGGATGGCGCCACATGCATGCGAAAACCCGGCGCGGCGTTGACTTCGACAATCGCTCCGCCGGCCTCCTTGTAGGATTTGGTGATGTCGTCAATCAGGAAATCGACGCCGCCGACGTCAAGCCCGACAGCCTTGATCGCCCGCTCGGCCATGTCCTTGTTGTCGGGATGCACCACGTCGGTCATGTCGATGGCGGTGCCGCCGGTTGAAAGGTTGGCGGTGGAGCGCAGGAACAGCACCTGACCCGCGGGCAGCACGGATTGTTCTGTGACGCCGGCGGCGGCCATCAGGCGCAGCGCTTGGCTGTCCAGCTCCAGATTGGTGAGCACCTTTTCATGGCCAATACCCCGGCGCGGATCGCTGTTCACTTCGTCGATCAGCTCGACAATGGTTTTCTTGCCGTCGCCGATGACATGTCCGGGCACCCGTTTGGCCACCGCGACGAGCGCGCCGTCCACCACCAGCATGCGGTGGTCGTAACCGGTGATAAAACTCTCAACCAGGATCGCGCGGCTCTTGCCGTGGACGCGGGCTTCTTCAAAGGCCAGTTCGATCTGCGCGGGTGTGGTCAAGTTGATCGACACGCCGCGGCCGTGGTTGGCGTCAAGCGGTTTCACCACGACCGGATAGCCGATTCGTTCAGCGGCGCGCACCGCATCCTTGGCCGTGTAGACCACACGCTGCTGCGGCACCGGCAGACCGAGATCGTTCAACAGATTGCTGGTCTCCGATTTGTCGCCGGCAATTTCAACGCCAATGTAGCGTGTCTCGCTGGTGATCGTCGCCTGGATGCGCTTTTGATATTTGCCGTGACCGAACTGAACCAGCGAATAGTCATTGAGACGCAGCCACGGGATATCGCGGCTTTCGGCGGCCTTGACCAATGATGCGGTCGAGGGGCCGAATTCGCGGCGCTGGGCTGACAGGACAAAGGTCTTCAGCTCGCCCGCCCAGTCAAATTCCGGATCAAAGGCAAAATCGACCTGCGCTTTCAATGCGTCGGGCAACAGATGCATCAAAAGCCTGAGCGCCAGCACGCCCGCATCAAGGCCGACATCGCGCTGCCGGTAGGCATAGACCATGTTGTATTGCCCGGGCACGCCCGTCGAGCGGGTCCGCCCAAAGGAGACATCCGAACCGGCGACACCCTGTATCTCCAGCGCGCAATGTTCCATCACATGGCCGAGCCAGGTGCCCTCGTCCTCGCGCAGCCGCCGGATGAAACCGCCGGGCTCGCGGTAGGAACAACCGTGCTCGGCCAATCCCGGCAATGCCGCAACCAGACCGTCGATAAACGCCGTGCCTATGCGCGCCGAGGGCCACTCCTCCAGCACGCCAAGGTCAATCACGTGGCGGATCACCGGAAAGCTCGCCCAGACATTGGGGCCGACGAAAACATTGGTCGAGACGATTTTCATACTGGTTCCCTCCGGTTACGCATCGACTTTTTCTTGTCTCTTCTAAGGGTTGGCATCATCCTCGGCGGCGAACTGGCTTGCATGGCCCAAATGGCTTTCGGGCGGGTAGGCCTGCCGCGCAGTCAGGTCATAACGGCATCCCTCGCCCATCACGTCAAGGCGCAGCCCAAGCAGGCTGAGCACGTCGCCGGGATTTGCCAGCCACATTGACGAATGGGTGAGCTTGCTGGCATCGACCACAGTCACCGTGCCGCTGCCAATCACTTCCAGCACATTGTCCGGGCCGATGAAAGCGGCGGTGTCCTCATCGATCCCGAGGCCGATCAGGAACGGATTGTAGGAGGACGCGGCGAGCAGACGCCCGAGCCGGTTGCGCTGGGTGAAATGCTGGTCGATGATCACCGCATTGGTCAGGCCGAGGCCGGGCGCAAGGCTCACGCTGCCTTCGCTCGGGCTGACATTGCTGTCGCCGCCCGCCACCATATGCTCCGACATGATCGAGGCCCCGGCCGAGGTTCCCGCCACATGCACGCCCATGGCGTTGCGGCGGCGGATTTTCTGCGCCACCAGCGTGCCGCCGAGAATGGTGGAGAGTCGCAACTGATTGCCGCCGGTCAGGAATATCCCGGTGGCGCGATCCAGCATTTCGGCATATTTCGGGTTTTCGCAATCAAGACGGCTGGTGATCGGCAGGAACTCGACCTGCCCGGCCCCGAGGTCCTGGAAGATTCGCAGATAGTCAGACCCGGTCTTTTCAAGCTGCGAGGCTGTCGGGATGACCACGATATCGGCATTTTCGCCGCCGGCAAGCTCGACGAACCGCCGATGGATATGCCTCTCCTTGCGGCGGTCCTCGCCGCCGCCAATGGGGATGATGAAACCACGGGCATCCTTGATCTTGACGGGTGCGGGGCACATTCAGGCAGTCACTTTCTGATATCGCATTGGTCCGGTTCTGCCGGTTCAATTGATTTCGGCAGCAGTTTGGCCGCCAACCCGGAGCCGGAACGGAGAGTTGGTTTCGCCTTCTTCCGGCTCACAGTGATGATTCAGCGCGAAATTCGCAAGAGCCATCGTTTCATGAACGGTGATTTTCGATGCGAACCGGCACGCGCGCGCGTCAAGGCAATCCCAATGCGACATCGGGGTGTCTTGCAAGAGCGGTTGGGCTTGAACTACCTTGCGAGGAACAGCGGCATTGGGCGGCTGTCAGTCATGGACTTGGTGACGCCGCCGAAAATGAGTTCGCGCAGGCGTGAATGGCTATAGGCGCCCATGACGATCAGGTCGCTCTGGATGTCACTTGCATGCTGGGTCAGGACTTCGGCAATGTCGCGGCCGCCGCTGGTCAAGCGGTCAACGGTCACATTGGCGCCGTGACGGGCGAGATAAGTGGCAATGTCATTGCCGGGCTCGTCCCCGCTGCGCATGTCCGAGAATTGCGGATCAGCCATGACGACGTGAACTTCGCGTGCCGCAGTCAGAATATCGAGGGCGTGATGCACCGATTGAGCAGCTTCGATGCGGGAATCCCATGCGACCATGACGCATTCGGGCTTCTTGGACACATCGTGCCCCTTGCGCGACATCAACAGCGGCTTGCGCGCCTCAAACAGGCAACCGTCCATCACGCTGGTCCTGATTGACTGGTAGGACAGCATATCCGGACCGGTCAGGCACAGATCGCTGTAAAGCGCATGCCTGCCAACGTCCGCGGACAGCCAGGCCAGTTCGTTGTAAATTTGATTAACCTCTCCGGATATGCCGCTCTGGGTTATCGACGCGTTTGCTTTCTTCGCTTTTTCCGCAAGATCGGCGGTGTCGAATTCGCGCTGCTGGATCCATCCGCCTGATGCCACGACCGTGAATTCGCCGATCGGCGCCGGCGGGGCAACCGCGACCAGCAAGGCAATGAGGTGAGCCCCGTTGGCGTCGCAATAGCTGATGGCTGCCGCAAGATCCGCATCGGCCTGATTGGCATCGAGTACGCCCAGCACGGTTTTGGTCATGTTGATTGCTCCCTTAAAACGGCGGCAAATGAACCCGCCTTTCGAATTCACCTTAACGCAGAGCGCCGGGATTGAATTGAGGCAGATCAACAGGGAACAGAATTCAGCGATAACCTTCTTCGCCGGCCTGATGCAGCTTGGGGCCGCGCTCCGTGATGGACTCCAGCGCCTTTTCCACCGGCACGTTCGGCGCATTATGGATCGACTTTTGCGCCAGTTGCGGGTTGAACGCCCATTTCACCGCGTTGCTCAGCACTCGCTGGACATTGGCGTCATGATAGGTCGGATAGGTCTCGTGGCCGGGGCGGAAGTAAAAGATGTTACCCGCGCCGCGCCGCCATGTCAGACCGGACCGGAATACCTCTCCGCCTTGAAACCAGGAGATGAAAACTGTTTCAAGCGGTTCGGGCACTGAGAACTGCTCCCCGTACATTTCCTCGTATTCCAGTTCAAAAAATTCGCCGATGCCTGCCGCAATCGGATGACTTGGATTGATCGCCCACAATCTTTCGCGCTCTCCGGCTTCGCGCCATTTCAGTGCGCATGGAGTTCCCATCAGCCTTTTGAAAATCTTCGAGAAATGGGCCGAATGAAGAATAATCAGCCCCATTCCCTCCCACACACGCCTCGCAATGCGCTCGACAATCTCATCGGACACGCCGCCGTGATCCTTGTGGCCCCACCAAATCAGCACATCGGTGGCGTCAAGCCGTTCTTCGGAAAGCCCGTGTTCCTCCTGCTCCAAAGTGGCGGTCGACGCCGAAATCCCGGGGTCGGTGTTCAATGCGTTGGAAATAGTGGCATGCATACCGTCCGGATAGATGCTTGCGACCACTTTGTTGGTGCGCTCATGAATGTTCTCGCCCCAGACCACGGTGTGAATCATCATGATTTCTCCTCAAGTTGATAGAATCCCGTGCCATGGCAGGCGGGCACAATTGCCGGTCTCCGCCGTTCCGCAGCGATCGTCGGTCAGTCCCAGGACCCTAATGGGCTGCCCATGATCGCGCAAGACGGATGCTTCCGACCCCAACCGGAAGAACGCGTGCGCGCGGCCCCTTGAACTCCGAACGTTTAGAGCGCAGATTCAGGCAGCGGCTGAAATTCTCGGGAGGAAAATGTGGCCAAGAAGAACGATGAGACTGTGACATTGGCAGATGGCGGTTCTGGCAAGATATGGCTGAACAGCTACAACAAGGACGTTCCGGCGGTATTGCCTCCGTTTGCGGACAAGAGCGTGTCTGACCTTCTGATCAAATCATGCAGGGTGAACGCGGCAAAGCCGGCATTCACGCTCATGGGGAAGTCAATCACCTACGCCCAGGTTGAAACGGATTCCGCCGCGCTCGCCGCCTATCTCCAGTCGAAAGGCCTGCCCAAGGGTGCGCGCGTCGCCTTGATGATGCCCAACGTGCTGCAATATCCGGTGGCGATATTGGCAGCACTGCGCGCCGGTTATTCCGTGGTGAACGTCAATCCGCTCTACACGCCGCGCGAGCTTGAGCATCAACTCAATGACAGCGGCGCCGAGACGATCATTATCATCGAGAACTTCGCCACTACCCTGCAAACCGTGCTGGCAAAGACCAAGATCAAGAACATTATCGTGACCGGCGTTGGCGATTCGCTGGGGCTCAAGGGACACGTCGTCAATTTCGTGCTGCGGCATGTGAAGAAAGTGGTTCCGTCCTACAATCTGCCCGGCCATGTGCGATTCAACGCCGCCGTTTCGGCAGGCCGCGGCATGAGCCTGAAACCGGTGGAAGTGGTCGAAAAGGACGTCGCCTTCCTGCAATATACCGGTGGCACGACGGGCGTTTCGAAGGGCGCGACCCTCACCCATTCCAACATTCTGGCAAATGTCGCCCAGAACGCGGCGTGGCTGCAGCCGGTCTTCAAGGCAAAGGGCATCCCGGACGACATGACGTTTGTCTGCGCCCTGCCCCTTTATCATATCTTCGCGCTGACAGTTTGTATGATGATGGGCATGGACATGGGCGCGAGGAACATTCTCATTCCAAACCCCCGCGACATGCCGGGCTTCATCAAGGAACTGCAGGGTGTCAAGTTCCACGTCTTCCCCGGCCTCAACACCCTGTTCAACGGGCTGTTGAACAACGCCGATTTCGCCAAGCTGGATTTCTCGCATTTGCTGTTGACGCTTGGCGGAGGCATGGCCGTGCAAAGCGCCGTGGCAGAGAGATGGAAGAAAGTCACCGGTTCGACGATTCATGAAGGTTACGGTCTGTCTGAAACATCGCCGGTGGCCAGCGCCAACCGCTTCGACATTCCCGAGTTCACCGGCACGATCGGCCTGCCGCTGCCGTCAACGGATTTCGCCATACGCGACGACGACGGCAATGATCTTCCCATCGGCGAAGTTGGCGAAATCTGCATTCGCGGGCCGCAGGTCATGGCCGGGTACTGGCAGCGGCCGGACGAGACGGCAAAGGTCATGACCCCGGATGGTTACTTCAAGTCAGGCGATATGGGCTTCATGGATCCGCGCGGTTACGTCAAGATTGTCGACCGCAAGAAGGACATGGTGCTGGTTTCCGGCTTCAACGTTTATCCAAACGAAGTGGAAGACGTTGTGTCGCAACATCCGGGCGTGCTGGAATGCGCGGTGGTGGGGGTCAAGGATGATCAGACCGGCGAGGCGGTCAAGCTTTTCGTGGTCAAACGCGACCCGAGCCTGACGGAGGAATCGATCCGGGAGTTCGTTCTGGACAAGCTGACCAACTACAAGCGGCCAAAATACATCGCGTTCAAAACGGATCTTCCCAAGACAAATGTCGGCAAGATTCTCCGGCGCGAACTCAGGGATGCGAAATAGCGGCTATCGTCCTTGCTCGGCGAGCCAAGCTGGCAGATCGGCAATCGAGTCGAGGACGGCGTCTGCCAATGACGAGAGGTCATCGCGCGTGGCGGTGCCGGTCAGTACGCCGACCGCAGCGCCCGCACCGGCATTGTGCGCCATTTCAAGGTCATGAACATTGTCGCCGATGACGAGCGCCTCTTGCGGCTCCAGTCCGAACATGCCGCAAACCAGATGCACCGGATCTGCCGCCGGCTTTGGATTGACAACGCTGTCATAGCCGATCACGGCGGAAAACAACTCCCTGACGCCGAGGCGCGAGATCGTCATCTCGGCGGCGGCCTGAACATCGTTGGTGACGACCGCGAGCTTGCGGCCATCTTCTGCAAGGCGGCGCAAAGTGGGCTCAAGCTGCGGGACCGGGACAGCGGCATTTGAGCCGTCGTGCGTGAATGAATGGTCGAGCCGGGCCTTCCAGAAATCAAACCCGTCGCCTTCACCCGCGCCAAGCCAGAGACGGACGATTGTCGATGTGGTTCCGGCGGCAAGTTCTGATCCCTGTATGAACTTCTCTGTCGCTTTGTCGTAGCCGCCGATTTCCAGAAGCCGTGCGGCTTCTTGCTTGTCGCCACGCGCAAACTCGAGCGCCAGCGCTTCATACAGCTTGAACCAGGTGCCATTGAAGTCGATAAGCGTGCCGTCCTTGTCGAAGAGGACGGCTTTCAGCCTGCCGGTCGTCGGCCCATTCATGCCCGCGCTGCTTTCGTCAATGCGTGAACATGGGCAACCAGACCCGCAGTGGAGGCATCGCGCGTGCCGACAGGTTCCTTGTTCTGGACGACAGGCAGCAGAGCGGTCGCCAATTCCTTGCCGAGTTCCACTCCCCATTGGTCAAAGGCGTTGATGCCGAACAATTGCGCCTCAACGAAAACGCGGTGCTCGTAAAGCGCTACCAGGCGGCCGAATGCGAAGGGATTCAGTTTTGCGTGAACGAGCGTGAGGCTCGGGCGATTGCCGGTGAAGACCTTATGGGGGGCAAGTTCATCCGCTTCCTTGTTCGGCATGCTTTTTGCCTTCAGCTGCGCCTTGGCTTCCTTCAGCGTGCGCCCTTTCATCAATGCCTCTGATTGGGCAAAGCAATTGGCAAGAAGCATGGCGTGATGAAGCGCAAGATCCGGCTCGAAGCCTTCCGCCGCAACGATGAATTCCACCGGAACAATGTCCGTCCCCTGATGCAAGAGCTGGAAGAACGCGTGCTGACCGTTGGTGCCTGGTTCGCCCCACACAACCGGCCCCGTCGGACCAGTT
>JANNRN010000148.1:0-2198 GCA_031401375.1 Phyllobacteriaceae bacterium
TCGATGCGGTCGCGCGCCAGTTTCAGCGCCTCGACGGTGACCTTCGGGGCCGACTTGTACGCCGCCTTGATTTCGTCCGCCGTGATGCGCAGACCGGAGGCCTGCAGGTCGAGCCGGTCAAACTGCCGCGTGAAGTCGAGCAGCGCCTTGTCGCCGTTCATGCGCACCGCATTGACGATGTCGCGAACCGTCTGGTCCACGTCCGCCGCTGCTTCGCGCTTGGTGGAGAGAAACGCCGTGAAGGCCGCCTCAAAACCTTTGTCGCGCTGGTCAAGTTTGATCGGCATGGGACCCTCAAACGCCGTGGCGCGGCTTGGACTGCGCGGCCCAGCGCCCGCCAACATCGGCAAGTTGCGCCTCTATGCACTCCACCTCAAGCAATACGGAGATATCGCTTGCGAAGATCAGCTCAAGTTGGCCCGAGGGCGAGCGGTCCGGCAGGAAGCGCAAGGCAAGAAGCGAAAGCACGGTATCGGGCCGCGAACGATCAAGGCCCGAGGACCTGACCGAGAGCACCCGGTCGAAATGCAATACCGCGCGGCGGCGCTCCGCTGGTTGACCCTTTGCCCGCGGTTCGCGTTCCCAAACGAAACGGTTGATTGGCAAAAGAAAGCGCTTTGCCTTGGCCTCAAAGCGCAATTCGCCCGTTTTTGCGAGAGAGTCTTGCACGCATGCGGACATGACCTCAAGGTCACTCGCGTCCATAGCGACAAGTTTCAGAGCATCCATCAAATGAGACACCATTTCTGCGCCAAGCGGCAGCCAAGCGCTCATAAAGGTTCTTTATGTGCAGTGCAACAGCACCGTATTGAGCCATGCCCTGCCGTTCAGATCCGGGTTTTGTTATCCCCGTCGTCCGCCGCTTATGGCAGACGCCGCCAGATCAACCATTATCGCGGCCCTTCTGGGTGAAGTAACCTGCGGCGACGTGCGCGGCCAACCAGCGTCTTGATGATCCAAAATCAGCTATCGCAGCCTCGGTGCACCTGCCACATTTTTTGACTCGTGGCGGCCTCGTTTGTTGCTTGACAGTGAACAGAATATAGAACAAATATTCCAATTGTTGGGGATACGGTTCATTAGTTCCAAAGTGAATTGGGTGGAGAACGTAATGGCTGCACTGCTGCAGGCAAAGAGTGTTACCAAGTATTTTGGCGCCATCACGGCGTTGAGCGATGTGAATTTTGAAGTGCACGCCGGTGAAGTGCTCGGTGTCGTCGGCGACAATGGCGCCGGGAAATCCACGCTCATGAAGATCCTCTCCGGCCTTTACACCCCAAGCGACGGCGTTCTGGTCTATGACGGCATGCCCGTGACTTTCCGCAGTCCTCGCGATGCGCTCAACATGGGCATCGAGATGGTCTATCAGGACTTTGCGCTCGCCGGGAACATGCCGATTTATGAGAACATCTTTCTCGGACGCGAGCCGGGACGCAAAGTCGCCGGACTCACCATTGTCAACCATGACGAAGCGCGGCGGCTGGCCAGAGAACATCTTGAAAAACTCAAGATCCATGTGAAAAGCATCGACCAGAATGTGGAGGAACTGTCCGGCGGCCAGCGCCAGGCTGTGGCGATCGCGCGCGCGACCGCATTTGACGCCAAAGTCGTGATCATGGACGAGCCGACCGCGGCACTGGCGATCAAGGAAGTCGGCAAGGTGCTCGACCTCATCCGCTCGTTGAAGGAGCACGGCGTTGCGGTGATCGTGATTTCACACCGCATGGATGACATATTCTATGCCTGTGACCGGGTGATGGCGCTCTATCAGGGAACCAATTTCGCCGAGGCATTGATCAAAGACACCAATCGCAACGAGGTGATTGGCTGGATCATGGGCACCAAGGGCCACACCGAGGCACTCGCGCACGACAAGGTGCACTGAGATGAATTTGAGTGGAAATCCCGCCGTCGCCAAGTTCCTTGAAGCCTACGGCATCATTTTTGTCGTCATCGCCATGATGGCGTTCCTGACCTGGACTCAGCCCCAATATTTCCTGTCGCCCGACAATATCTCCAACATCATCAAGCAGAACGCTTCGGCCTGCTTGCTGGCGCTCGGCATGTTTGTGGTCATTGTGACGGCAGGCATCGACCTGTCGGTCGGCTCGATCATGGCGCTGGCGATGGTGTGCCTTGCCATTGCCGACAAACGGCTTGGATTGCCATGGCCTGTTGTCGTGATGATCGGCCCGCTG
>JANNRN010000149.1:0-7855 GCA_031401375.1 Phyllobacteriaceae bacterium
TCCAGTCACTGTCCACGCCCTGCCCTTTACCCCGCACCGCTTCTTCAGAGGATAATCATGAGCAGAACCTACTTTACCGAAGACCATGAATGGATACGCGTTGAAGGCAATACCGCTACCGTCGGCATCACCACCCATGCCCAGGAGCAGCTCGGCGATCTCGTGTTCGTTGAACTGCCAGCGGTTGGAAACGCGGTGAGCAAGGGCGGCGCGGCGGTCGTTGTTGAATCCGTCAAAGCCGCCTCTGATGTCTATGCCCCGGTCGATGGGACGATCACCGAGGTCAATAACGAAGTCTCGTCAAATCCGCAGCTTGTCAACACGTCAGCCCAGGCCGATGGCTGGCTTTGGAAAATGACACTGGACAACGCTTCGCAACTCGACGGCATGATGGATGAAGCGGCTTATCTGAAAATGGTGGAGTGACCGTATTCGCCTCAGCGCAGCAAAGCCGGGCCCCTCGCCCGGCTCAACTTTTCTGGTTTGGATTCAAAGCGTCGCGAGAAGCTTTTGGTTTGCCGCAATCCGTGGATTGTCCGGCATCGCGTTCAATGCCTCCTGAAAGAGCTTCTTGGCTTCTTTCTTGTTTCCCCGCAGCATCTGTGAGTAGCCGTAATTGGAAACGATCTGCGGTTTGCGACCGGCGATCTTGAACAATTGCTGATACGCGCGTTCGGCAAAGTCAAACCGGCCAAGCTGGTCGTACGACGCGGCCAGGCCCATCCATGCCTCGGTATTGTCGGCGCGAAGCTCGACGGCTTTGCGAAACTTTTTTTCCGCCAGACCATAATTGGCCTCAAAGAACTGTGCTTTGCCATCCTTGAGGTCTGCGGCGCTGACATCGGTCGGCACTTGCTGCACCGACGTGGTTTTCATGGAATCAACGAAGCTTGACTGACAGCCTGTCAGAACCAGCACGCCAGCCAAACTGGCCATCGCAACATTCTTCATTTGCCTATCCCCTGCCCTCGTGCGGCCGCTGTGGGTCGCCGATCTGCAAGGTTTAGCAGAAAACATCTAAAAATCAGTGCGTTGGCTTGGCTAACGGATGCTGTCAGAATAGGTAAGATTTTAGCGGCTATCTCTAATCGGCGCCTGAAATCTGCACGATGATCGGGATGACGGCAATGAGCATGACCACCGGCAGGATGCACATCGTCACTGGCACGGACATCTTCGCGGGCAGTGAATGCGCCTTTTCCTCGGCCAGTGACATCCGCTTGTGCCGCATCTCGTCTGAGAAAACCCGAAGAGCCGCCGAAAGACTGGTTCCGAGCTCTTTGGACTGCTGGAGCAATGTCGCAAATGAACGAACCTCGTCCAGCCCGATGCGTTCCGACAACGACTTGAGGGCATCTTCCATCTGCCTGCCGGCGCGCAGTTCAATGGTCACGAGCAAAAGATTCTCGCTGAGTGATGGATAGGTCTTCGAAATCTCCCGCGATACCCGCTCGACTGCCGCCTCAAGGCTCATGCCGGCGTCCGCGCAGACAATCATCAAGTCCATGAAGTCAGGAAATCCGTTGCGGTATTCCGTCAACTTGGTTCTCGCGGTCCTGCTGAGCCAGAGCGAGGGAAGAAAATAGCCGAGCGCCGCAGCGAAAATGA
Organism: Phyllobacteriaceae bacterium; assembly: GCA_031401375.1. GTDB lineage: Bacteria > Pseudomonadota > Alphaproteobacteria > Rhizobiales > Rhizobiaceae > JANOYJ01. The sequence continues at coordinate 1,609 of JANNRN010000149.1, forward strand.
CAAAGCTTCCCCGGCTCGTCAGTGACACGTCCGATGACATCAGATTGGTCCAGGCGAATGCGCCGAGCCCCAAGACGGCCAGCAAAGCGAAACGGGCGACAAAGAAATAGCCGACGGCGCCCGGGTCCATGAAGCCTGCCTGGATGAGCTTCATGCGAAGACGGGCGACCGATTCAGGATCGTTCTTTGCGTAGAAGTCACGCGCCTTGGCGATGGTGGATTCAGAGACCATTGACTCGCCGCGCCTTGTTTCCACGGGAACAGCGGCCTCGGGTTGATGCGCCGGTTCAACGCGCAGCCTGCGCTTTACGCCGCCGCGCTCGCTGCTGTTTGAGACAAAGGAGAAGACGGTGATGGTCAGCCCAACCACCAGCATGCCGACGACAAGAGGCAAGCTGCTGTCGGGTTTGAGCGAAGCCAGAAATTCGAGCACATTCATCATGATCAAAACCTGAAATTCGCCATGCGCTGCATGATCACATTGCCAAGACCGAGCCAGAACGCGCCGAAGCCAAGCAGATACCAGGTCATGTGCTTGTCGCTCACCCCTTCGTAGAAGTCCGGCATGAACACCGTGAGCACCGTCAACAGGGCAATTGGCACAGCAGTCAGGATGATGGCAGACATGCGGCCTTCTGCTGAGATCGCGCGGATTTTGCGCCGCAGCTTGCCGCGTTCCCGGATTACCTGGGACAGCCCGTCGAGAATCTCGCGCAGATTGCCGCCGGTCGTGCTTTGGATGGAGACGGCTGTGACGAACAAGGGCAGATCTTCCTGTCCCACGCGATCATACATCGCCGTCAGCGCTGATACCAAGTCAGAGCCAAACGTGATTTCATCAGCCACAAGCCCGAATTCAGAACCGACGGGGTCCGGCATTTCCCGCCCGACCATGCCGAGCGCCACGGGAACCGGGTGACCGGCCCTTAGACCACGCGTGATGAGATCCAGTGCTTCGGGAAGCTGCATGCCGAACTTTTTGTGGCGCTTCTTGCGCATCCGGCGCAGGGTCAAGTAAGGAACCATCGCGACAAGCACGGGTAACGCCAGCAGACCATAGACCACAGAATGTGTGAAGTAGCCCGTCAAACCTGCGAGCACGCAGGCAGCAACACTGGTTGCGGCAAAAAACTTCGGCATTTGCATGCTGATTCCGGATTGGGTGCGCAGTTCTGCAAATGACTTCAAGGAAAAGATCGAAAAGCGGGTGCCATCAAGCCCACGCTCTTTGCGAAGCTGTACAAGCACATCGCGCTGGCTGATTTCCTTGGCCTTGAGCCGCATTCGCCGGTTAATCGAGTCGCGACGGTCATTATTGCGCGAAAACAAAAGGTACGCCGTCTCCGCCAGCATGATGCCGCAAAGAGCCGCCGCCGCGTAGACCACATAAATCGCGTTATCCCCGGTGAACATCGATCAGGCCTTTGGTCTTCCGGGTTCAAAGTAAGCCCCGGGGAATTCGATGCCCATCGCTTTGAGATGCTCAAGGAAACGCGGGCGAATGCCGGTCGCCTCGAAATGTCCCTGGATGGTTCCGTCAGTGTCCGTGCCCGTGCGCACAAACTTGAATATCTCCTGCATCTGGATGACATCGCCCTCCATGCCGGTGATTTCAGCGACACTCGTCACCTTGCGTTTGCCATCAGCCAGCCGGGTCAACTGGACGATCAGGCCGATGGCGCTGGAGATCTGACTGCGAATTGATTGAACCGTCATCGGCATGCCTGTCATGCCCAGCATCTGCTCAAGCCGGCCGATGGCATCCCGCGGCGTGTTGGCGTGAATGGTCGCCATTGAGCCTTCATGGCCGGTATTCATGGCCTGCAACATGTCAAAGGCCTCCTCGCCGCGGCACTCGCCAAGAATGATGCGGTCCGGGCGCATGCGCAACGCATTCCTGACAAGATCACGCTGGCGCAGCTCGCCCTGCCCTTCAATATTGGCCGGCCGGGTTTCCATGCGTGCGACATGTGGTTGCTGCAGCTGCAGTTCAGCCGCGTCCTCAATGGTGATGAGCCGCTCGTCATCCGGAATAAACGCCGACAAGGCGTTCAGCATCGTGGTTTTGCCGGTGCCGGTGCCGCCCGAGATGATTGTCGTCACCCGGCCATTGACCGCCGCCGCAATGACTTCCGCCATGTTCTGCGTCAGCGCACCAAACTCGACGAGCTTGTGGAAACCCAGCTTGTTCTTGGAGAACTTGCGGATCGACACGAGCGGCCCGTCAACGCCCACCGGCCGTATTGCGGCATTAAATCGCGAGCCGTCCTTCATCCGCGCATCGCACATGGGTGACGACTCGTCGATGCGCCGGCCAACGCCCGCAACGATCTTGTTGACGATGCGCAACAAATGAGCCTCGTCCTTGAACGGAATCTGCACCTGAACCAGCTTGCCGCCACGTTCGACGAAACAGTTTTCATGGCCGTTGATCAAGATGTCGCTGATCGTCGGATCTTTCAGCAGCGGCTCGAGCGGGCCGAGACCAATCATCTCGTCGACAAGGTCATCAATCAGCGATTCGAGCTCGCTGACATTCAGCGCCAGACGCTCCGTCTGCGCCACTTCAACGACAAAGCCTTGAATTTCCTTGCGCATGTCCTCTTGCGGAAGCCGTTCGAGCGCGACGAGGTTGATCTCTTCGATGAGTTTTCGATGCAGCCGCACGCGGGCATCAAGCGTACGGTCGTTCATGCGCAAGTTCTGCGCGGTCAACGGTTCCTGCTTTGCAGGTTCTTTGCGTTTGGCGCGCGGTATCACAACCTTCGCGGCAATGTCGGCCGGAGTATCGACCGGCTGGTGAGCCGGCGCGCTGCTGCGGTTCTGAAAAGCGGAAAAACGGCTGCCCATGTTGGTGCTCCCGTCCTAACCGGCTTTTTTCAGAAATGAACGCCCGATCGAGAAAAGATTGCGCCGCGGAGCCACGGCGGCAGGCATTTCCTCAGGAAGGATGATTCTTTTCAAGTCATTGACAACATTTGAATTTCTGTCGAGTGTGTGAAGTGGAACCCCACGGTCGACAGCCTCTCGGACAAGCCGGTAATTATTGGATATGCCCCCGACGAAATGATCGCCCAGTATCTCCTCGACATCCGCCTGGCGAATTCCATTCTCGAACATGCGCTTCTCAAACCGGTTGACGATGACGCTTGGCTTGATCTGCTTGCCGACAGTTCCGTCAATCGCCTTGATCAGCCGCTGGGTGTGGCGCAGGCACGGGACAGTCATCTCGGTGACAAGAAACAATTTGTTGGAACCCAGAAGCACTGCCTCGGTCCAGGGAAACCAGGTGCGCGGCATGTCGATGACGACATTGTCGAAATAGGCGGAAACAAGGTCCAGCATGCGGATCACGACATCGGCGTTGAATGAGCGCATCTCGGTCGGTTGAACCGGCGCGGCAAGAACGGACAGGCCCGACTCGTGTTTTGAAAGCATGACATCCAGGAGACGCCGGTCGAGACGTTCTGGTTGATTCTCGATCTCGGTGATGTCGAACCGGGGTTCAAGATCAAGGTACTCCGCGCAGACACCCTGTTGAAAGTTCAAATCCACCACACAGGTCGATGCCCCGCGAACGGCGGAGTTGTGCAACAAGAACGCCGTCTCAAGCGCGATGGTCGTGTTGCCCACACCGCCGGCAACCGGCATGAAAGTGAAAACCTGTGACTCATTGCTTGCGGAAACATCAGCGCCCTTCAGCGCACGGATGCAGGACCTCACGAGGTCGCCAGTGGAAATCGGCTTCACAAGAAAGTCGGAAACACGCATCTGCATCAGGATTCTGACCGCCGCAGCATCAAATTCCTGGGCGACAACGACAACGGACGCGTTTCCGTCCATGCGCCGCATGAGCCGCTGCAGCGATTCAATGTCTTCCAGCCGCCGCGTGTCCATATCGATGATGACCACGCCCTTCTCGGCAAGATTGAGCTCGTTTGTGAGCTCGGTGACCTGCTTGCTGATCGTCTGGAGCTCGGTTGTCTCAAAGGCCGCAAATGCAGACTTTGTTTCCTGAACGAGGTCCTTGTCGTTCGAGACAAGAATTATTCGCTGAACTTTATTCTGGGCCATGATCCGCTCCAGGCGATCTGTTTATGGGTTTGTCGTCGTCGCGGGTGCAGCGGCTTCTTCGTCGGCAGCCGCTTCCACGCTGCGGTCGGCAGGCACAAGGAGGGTCGTGTCTTCAACCCCTTCCGGCCACGGATCGATGATCTGCAATGCCGAGTTTCTGGCCATCGCATCGCCCGCAGTCATGCTCAGTCCTTCGGTTCGCAAATAATCGTCCTGGGCGCACCCTCCAAGGGTGGCGGCGACTACGGACAATGCAAGAATGTGGCGTTTCATATTGATTTCCTTACTGAAGTTCGAGGAAGTGGCCTGCTGCCGTATCGGCGCGGGCCATGCCTGCTTTGGCGCGCGTTGCATCTGAAACCTTGATCTCGTCGACATTGGCGCCGAAAAGATCGGCGTTGCTCGGAGGTAAAGTCGTATCCAGCGGTGTTGCCATTTTCTTTGAAGGATCAACCGGGCGAATAAGATGCGGCGTGACAATGATCACCAGATCGGTTTCGCGGCGCTGATACTTCTTGCTCGAAAACAACGAGCCGATCACGGGCGCCTTGCCGATGCCGGGAATGCGCTCGATCCCCACATCGTTGAACGTTTGCAGCAAGCCCGCAATCATGAAGCTCTGGCCATCGCGCAGGTCAACCGATGTCGTTGCACGGCGAACGATGAATCCCGGAATTGCGATGTCGCCGATCTTGTAAGAGTTTGTCGTGTCGATGGCGGAGACCTCGGGAGAAATGTCGAGGGCAATCATCCCGTCGGCAAGAACGGTTGGCGAGAACTCAAGGCCGACGCCATATTTCTTGAATTCGACGGTCACTGAGCCCTGGTCGCCCGCGATGGGAATCGGAAATTCGCCGCCAGCCAGGAAGCTGGCCGTCTCACCGGAGCGTGCGATCAAGTTGGGTTCGGCAAGCCTGCGGGCAAGACCACGTTCTTCAAGGGCCTTCAGCGTAATGTCCACCGAGGCTCCTGGGCCAAGCAGCCGTCCAACGATTTGACCCGTGGTGGCGCCAATCATGTCGGCTGGTTTGAGAAATGCATCCAAGCCATCAATGCCCTCAACGATGTTGGCGCTGTATTTGGCCCCAAGATCGAGAACCGCTTGCCGGTTCACTTCAACGAAGCGAACCTCCAACTGCACCTGTTGCGATGAAGTGACCTTCACCGAGTCGATGACATCATTGCCCTCATTGAACTGCTTGGCGATTTTTCGGGCCTTGTCTGCAGCAACCTGATCGGTTGCAGCGCCCGAAAGAACGACCTGACCATTGGCTGAACTTGCCCGGATCCGCGAATCCGGCAGGTTTTGCTGTATCGTCGCGTTGAGCTGCGCAGTGTCGTAGGTCACTTCAATGTCAATCGAACCCACGAGCTGCTTGTTCTGGTCGAACAATGCGATGCCCGTTGTGCCAAGTTTGTGGCCGAGAACATAGAAGGACTGGTCCGTCAGTGGGGTGACATTGGCAATTTCAGGATCACCGACCACGATTTCATAAAAGTCCTTTGAAAACCGGATCGTGCGGGGCTTGCCCTTGGCGATCTTGATCGTCTTCGTCTTCGTGCTGGCGCTGACATTGATCACCGATTCCTGTGCATCGGCAGGAATGGCGGATAGTTGCAGCCCGCCCGCGGCAGCCAACACGCTGAGCGCTAATCTGCTGACCGGCCTGTGAACCGGCAATGCGGACGCCGACCACCGCGAAAGTGTTTTGAACATGCCCAAGTCCCTCATGATCTTCCCCTGAAAAACCGCTTGTCCGAGCGGTTAACGATTCCCCTGATCTGCCTGCTTTTCTTCCATCACCGAATAGGATTCCGCTGAATGGCCTCTCGTTACTGTCATTGTCCGGAACTTCGGTCCGTCGCCGGCCTTGAACAGTCCGCCCCATGACGAGCTTTCAGCCTTGGCTGATACCGAAACCGTGTTCTTGCGGCCGCTCAGGTCCGAGACCGTCATTTTTGCGGCAATTGTGTTTTCCTGATCGCCTGCGGCGCGCAACAACAGGTAAAGCGTGCCGACTTGCTGCGCCAACGCGACTTTCTGCGCCTGTTCCGTGGACACTTCGATCGTGACCGCCTTGGCGACTTCAGGCGTTGACGATTGCTCGTCGGCCCGCTGGTCCGCGGTCAGAACCTTGATGTCCTCAAGAATGACTTCCGAAGCATATTCGCC
>JANNRN010000150.1:0-13568 GCA_031401375.1 Phyllobacteriaceae bacterium
ATTTATGTTCACTGCGATGGTCGGGTGAATAGTTTAATTAGATGCTCGCTGGACGAAATATTTGGCACAGATTCATATAGAAATGAAATTTCTTGGAAAAGAACCGGTGCAAGAAGCGGCTCTACTCAATTTAATATTATAACAGATAGAATTCTGTTTTACACGAAAGGTGACCCAGTTTGGAACGTTCAGTATACACCATATACTGACAAATACATTGAAGATTTCTTTCGTTATCGAGATGAAAATGGAAAGCCGTTTCGATTAACTATTTTGACGGCCCCGGGTATTCGTCGTGGCGCATCTGGTTTGCCTTGGCGAGGGTATGATCCAACGTCTAAGGGAAGACATTGGGCAATCCCTAAATACATACGCCCAAAACTCTCTAACCCGGATACAACCGATATTCAGGATGCCTTGGAAGAACTTGACCGTTTGGGCCGTATTGCGTGGCCGAAAAAGGACGGTGGAGTGCCATCGTTCAAGCAGTTTCAGGACGAAATGGAAGGCGTCGAGCTACAGGATGTATGGACAGATGTTGGCCCAGTTTCCTCACAGGCTAACGAGCGCGTAAACTACGAAACTCAGAAACCAGAAGCCCTGCTAGAGCGAATTATTGCGGCGTCTTCTGATCCCGGTGACATTGTTACAGATTTCTTTTGTGGTTCTGGCACAACTCTGGCCGTCGCCGAAAAACTTGGCCGCAAATGGATAGGCTGCGATCTAGGCCGCTTCGCCATCCATACCGCCCGCAAGCGTCTAATAGGCGTTCAGCGGGAATTGAAAAAAGACAACAAGCCCTTCCGTTCATTCGAAATTCTCAACCTTGGCAAATATGAGCGGCAGTTTTTCGTCGGCATCGATCCGACGTTGCCGGAAGAACAACGCCGTGCTGTAGCGGCGCGCAAGGAAAGCGAATATGCCGGGCTGATCCTGACCGGTTACAAGGCCGAACCGGTCAGCCAAACGCCGCCCTTTCACGGGCGCAAGGGCGGGGCTTTTGTGCTGGTCGGCCCGATTGACGCGCCGGTGACGGAAGCGCTTGTGAACGAAGCTGTAGAGGCGGCGCGGGCGCTCGGGTCAACGCAGGTGGACATTCTTGGCTTTGAATTTGAAATGGGCGTCATACCCCGCGTCATTGAAGAAGCCCGCGCCAAAGGCGTCCGCGTTGCCGCGCGCTATATTCCCAAGGACGTGTTTGACAAGCGCGCGATCCAGAAGGGTCAGGTGACGTTTTATGACGTTGCCTATCTGGACGTTTCCGCCAAGGTCAAAGGCCATTCCGTCACACTGACACTTGCTGACTTTGCCGTTTCCTACCGGCAGGACGATGCCGACCTGTTGGCCGGTGAACTGAAGCCCGGCGGCTCCAAAGTCACGGTTGACGGCGGTCAGGTGGTTAAGGTTTCCAAGGACAAGCAGGGCGTCATCACCCGCGATGTGCTGACCAAGAAATGGGAAGACTGGATCGACTATTGGTCGGTGGACTTTGACTATCATTCCAAGCAGGAAATCATCACCGTCACCGCACCGGACGCTTCGGGCCGCTTGGTGGACCGCCCGCAATGGACCGGCGGCTACGTGTTCGAAAACGAATGGCAAAGCTTCCGCACCCGCCGCGACCGCAAGCTGGAGCTGACTTCCGCCGCGCACGATTACCCCGCCAAAGGGCGGCATTTCGTTGCGGTGAAGGTGATTGATATTTTTGGAAATGACACGACGAAGGTTGTTGAGGTGGTGGTATGAAAGCTGATCCAGTTGAGGTCGGTAAATTGCTCCAGAACCGGAACCGGTATTGTGTTCCGATCTATCAGCGTCATTATGTTTGGTCCAAAGCCAAACAGTTAGAGCCGTTTTGGCAAGATATCCGCACCAAAGCGGTTGAGCGATTGGCTGGGCGTGAGCGCCGCTTTTCGCATTTCATGGGAGCCGTAGTTCTGGAAAGCCGGGCCAAACTCAGTGTTAGGCAGGTATCATCGTTTCAGGTTGTTGACGGTCAACAAAGGCTCACAACTTTCCAGATTTTCCTAACTTCCGCACGCCATTATGCGCAGCACATCGGATACGAAGCAGCTGCGGGCAATATACAGCGATTCATAATCAACAGCGATCCGGGCTTAATGGAGAATCCGGAGTTTGAAATTTACAAAGTGTGGCCGACGCAGGCGGACCGGAATATTTTTATCGACATCGTGGCGTCAAAGGACCGTGAAGAACTGAAGGCGAAATATCGGCAATACTGGTACAAGGATAGCGCCCGCGACCAGATTTATGACTATGCCTATATTCCGAAATTGCTGAGTGCATACGGCTATTTTTATGACCGAATTCGACACTCAGTCGAAACTGACGATCTCTTATCCGACTTGGATGAAGTGCCTGACGAAATTGAAAGCAGCGACGAAGCCGAGGACGAAATCCCGCATGAATTAAAGCTGGATGCAATTTGGCAGTCATTGCTTGAAGAGTTCAAAGTTGTCGAAATTGTATTGGACGATGGTGATGACGCTCAGGTCATTTTCGAGACACTCAATGACCGTGGCGAGCCACTCTTGGCAGCTGATCTGATCCGAAACAACATTTTCCAACGCGCAGATGCGGCCATAGGCCCAGAAGCTGCGGAAAAGCTGTTTGCCAAGCATTGGAAGCCATTTGAAGATCCATTCTGGTTCCAAATGGAGAAGCAGGGCCGCTACAAGAAACAGCGTATCGAGTTCTTTGTCGCCAATTTCATTGCCGGAAAAATTGCTGGTGATGTGACCATTTCCAAACTGTTTTCTGAATACAAAGGGTTCCTGAGGCCGCGCAAGGGCAGCACGCAACCACGCTATGCGACTGTATCCGACGAAATTCAGGACGTCGAAAAGTATGGCGCGATTTACAAAGAGCTGATCGAAAGGACATCGGATAGCGCACTGTCCAAGTTCTCCCAAAAATTACGCCTTTGGGATGTAACGACCGTCAATCCGCTTGCGTTGCGTTTGTGGGCAGAACCTGGCCTGACACCTGAAGAAAAAGACCAAGCATTGCAGATGTTGCTTTCTTTGATTGTGCGACGCGCGGTATGCGGGCTGGGCACGAAGAATTACAACAATCTGTTTCTGACATTCATTGCGCAACTTGATAAGAATGGCTGGACACTTGATGCTGTCAAGAAAGCGATTCTTGACCAAAAATCTGAAAGCGGTCGGTTTCCTTCAGATGCCGAATTTGAAAAGGCCTTGTTATCAGAGCCCGTTTACCAGTCGCTTGGTCCAACAAAAACACGGGCGCTGTTGGTCGATATTGAGCTTCGCAAGCGCGGAAAGCATCAAGAATCAACGCAGGTTAATGATGATTTGACGGTCGAACACATTCTCCCATCCAATTGGAGAGAACACTGGCCATTTTCTGACGGTACGGCTCCCACGCCTGATGACTTCAATATGGCTTGGTACAACAAAATCGAAGATGGTTCCGTTGTTGGAAAAATTGTCAGAAGAAACCGTTTGAAAAATACGCTTGGAAATCTAATGCTGGTTACGCAATCGTTCAACAGCGCGCTTAGCAACCGCTCGTTTGACGTGAAAAGACCAGAGTTTGAAGAACAGGCGATACTAATGCTGACCAAGGACATCGTGAAGAAGTCTAGTTGGTCGGAAACAGACATCGAAGAAAGGAGCGCCCTATTGGCACCATTGGCGCTCTCGATTTGGGCACCAATTAGCTGACCAAAAAGGGCGATACGATGCGCGAGAAAAATCCAGAATTCGATGCGCGAATGTTCGAAATTTATAGACGCGCAAAGGACGAAGCAAAGTATACGGCGTCGATTTTTCTGAGGATGCTTGACGACAAAGGTGGCATTGAGACTGCTAAGTTTTTGATCAATTCGCCCAAGCCGTCTGAAGGCTACACAAAACTGTACGAGCGCAACCGTCTGGACTTGACAGTCGAGGCTATGGTGGTCAGCGAACCGCGTTGGCGCAAGTTGTTCACCGATGACGAAGTTAAAAAGGCCAAAGCCCGGCTGAAACAATACGGCTATGAAAGTCCTTGATTGATGCCGCTTCACCCCGAATTTCCAGCCGATCCCTACACAATTCTTGAACCGGCGCACCGCTGGTATCCGGGCGATCAGGTATCGACAGAGACCGAACGGGCAAGCCTCATTCCGCCTTTGGTGGACAAGGTGCGCAAGGGAGTTTCCGCATGGCGGCAAGGCGGCTATGCGGGCGCGTCGCGCACATCGCGGGCACTGTTGAAATGGTGGTTTCAGCGCGAACATATCTTGCCGCAATCTGATGGCTCAATGGCGCGCTTCCGCTGGTATTTCGCCCAGCGTGAAGCGGTAGAAAGCGCAATTTGGCTTTATGAGGTGGAGCAAAGCCGCGACCCGCATTCATTGATGAAATACGATTCTTCGCAGATCGTTTCGCGCGGCATGTTTATGGAAGACTGGACCCGCTATGTGCTGAAGCTGGCAACGGGGGCGGGGAAAACCAAGGTCATGAGTTTGCTCATGACATGGTGCTATTTTCACAAGAAGTATGAAGGGGGTTCGACACTCTCCAAGAACTTTCTTGTCATTGCGCCGAATATCATCGTTCTGGACCGGCTGCGCACCGACTTTGACGGCAACAAGATTTTCTTTGCCGATCCGCTGTTGCCGGACAATGGGCATGACGGGCAAAACTGGCAGGACGATTTTCAACTGACCGTGCATATCCAGGACGAAGTTGGACATGTTTCAGACGATGGAAACCTCTTCCTGACCAATATTCACCGCGTGTTCGAAGGCAACAACGCCGCGCCTTCCTTTGACGACGAAGACGTGACGGATTATTTTCTGGGCAACAAGCCGGTGACCAAGACAACTGACCGCACGGTTGATCTTGGCCAAATCATCCGCGAAGTGGACGATCTGGTTGTCCTGAACGACGAGGCACATCACCTTCACGAAAAGAACGCATGGTTCAATGCGATTGACGATATTCAACTGAAGCTTCGCCAAAAGGATTCGGCGCTTTCCGCCCAGTTTGATTTGACCGCGACGCCCAAGCACAACAAGGGCGCGATCTTTGTTCAAACGGTTTCAGACTATCCGCTGGTTGAGGCGATCCGGCAAGGCGTTGTCAAACGCCCGGTTCTTCCCGACGCCGCGTCGCGCGCCAAACTGGTCGAACACGATTCGACGAAGCTGACCGAACAATATGAAGACTATTTGCATCTTGGATATCTGGAGTGGAAAGCCTCGTTTGAAGAGCTTTCCAAGGCGGGCAAGAAGCCGATCCTGTTTGTCATGACGCCGGACACCAAGGATTGTGACGATGTGGCGGCGTGGCTTTCAAGCCGCTATCCGGAGTTTGGCGGCAAAGACCGCGTGCTGGTTATCCACACCAAGAACAATGGCGACATTTCTGAAAGCGGCAGCGGCAAGGGAAAGGACGAACTGGACAAGCTGCGCAAGGCGAGCCGTGAAATTGATTCATGGGATAGCCCTTACAAGGCGGTTGTTTCGGTCATGGTCTTGCGCGAAGGCTGGGATGTGCAAAACGTTACGGTCATTGTCGGTTTGCGCGCCTTTAATTCACCCGCTCAAATCCTGCCCGAACAAACGCTCGGGCGCGGCTTGCGCCGGATGTTCAGGGGGCAGAATATTGACGAGAAAGTCAGTGTTGTTGGAACGCCCGCTTTCATGGAATTTGTTGAACGCATCAAGTCTGAAGGGGTTGAGTTTGAAACCGTGCCCATGGGCAGCGGTTCGCACGGCCAAGGACCAATCGTCATTGAAGTGGACCGTGAAAACCCGCAAAAGGACATTGAAGCGCTTGATATTGAAATCCCGGTTCTGTCGCGGCGGATTGAACGGGAATACAAGAATCTGGAGCTAATAGACCCGGCAACGTTCGAAAACCGCAAATTGCCGGTCAAGCAATTCAGTCAGGAAGAGCAACGGCAAATTGTCTTCAAGGAAATCGACACCGACGATATCAGCCATATGCGCGAAATGAACCTTGGCTTTTCGCCCAGCTACCAAAACGTCATTGGCTTTTTCGCCAACGGTATCTTGCGCGACGCGCGGCTGGTTCGCGGGTTCGATGTGCTGTTTGGAAAACTCAAGACATTCGTCGGTCAGCACTTGTTCGATACGGCTGTTGATCTTGATGATGCGAACGTACTGCGCAATCTTTCCGAACCGGCTGTTACGCGGACTATTCAAGAAACGTTCCGAAAGGCGATTAATGAACTGACCGTTGTGGACCGTGGCACCTCAAGGGTTCAAAACCACATCAAGCTTTCCAACGTGCGCCCGAGCGTGGTTGACCGGCGCGACGAACTTCGCCCGCAAAAGTCACTGTTCAACCGCATCGTCGGCGATAGCGGCTTGGAACTGGACTTCGCGAGATATCTGGACGCCTGCCCTGACTTGGTTTCCTTCGCCAAAAATACCCAGCACATCGGCTTCCGCATTGAGTATCAAAAGGAAGACGGCTCAATCAGCGCCTACATTCCGGATTTTCTGGTCAAGCGTTCAGAAGCCGAAATGTGGATTGTCGAAACCAAAGGCCGGGAAGACTTGGACGATTTGCGCAAATTCGAACGGCTTCAAACTTGGGTCAAGGACGCCAACGCGGCAAGTGGTGGAATGTCCTATAAGGCCATGTTGGTTTCGGATGACGGCTTCAAGCAGAAACGGGACCGGCTCAAAACATTTCAGGACGCGGTTGACGCATTCGCTTAGCGTTCTGTCGGCAGACAAAAAAGTGTGATTTGATCGATCACTTTTCATTTTGTTGGTATATTTGTTGGTATATTGGAAAATTGTCAAAAATATATGTAATTAAATCAATAGGATAAGACATCACTTCGAGTCCGGCTAGAGCACCACTTCAATTCCCGGAAGCGTAAAGCTGGCTCCGCCAGTGCAGTTTGTGCATGTCCGGCCCTAACATTTCGCCATATCCTCACGTTGCTCGCATGCTGCCTTGGCCTTGCTGCTGTCAGCAGCGCCCGTCGCGCTTTTCTGGTTGACGCGATGATGGTAAGTCCTGAAACACTTGCAGGCGCGGTTTTTGTCCACCATCTAAACCGTTGACGAACTGCTTGCGCAAGGAGTGCTCATTGACCGCGTTCGCTGCCTTCGACAATTCTTACGCCAGACAGCTGGAAGGGATGTATGTGCCGGTCGATCCGACGCCGGTTTCATCGCCCCGATTGATCACGTTCAACCACGCTCTTGCCGCTGAGCTTGGCATTGACCTCAACGGCTGCGATGAGGCCGGGATCGCGTCGCTGTTTTCGGGCAATGTTGTGCCGCCCGGGGCGATGCCGCTTGCCATGGCTTATGCGGGGCACCAGTTTGGGCAATTCGTGCCGCAACTCGGCGATGGGCGGGCCATATTGATTGGCGAGGTGATCGATCATCAAGGCATCCGGCGTGACATTCAACTCAAAGGTTCGGGCCGCACGCCGTTTTCACGCCGGGGCGACGGACGCGCCGCGCTTGGTCCGGTGCTGCGGGAATACATCGTCAGTGAGGCGATGCATGCGCTCAAGATACCGGCAACGCGCGCGCTTGCCGCTGTGCTCACCGGCGAAAGGGTGCAGCGGGAAACGGCAATGCCGGGCGCCGTGTTCACCCGTGTCGCCGCAAGCCATTTGCGGGTTGGCACGTTTCAGTTTTTTGCCGCGCGCGGCGATGCAGATTCGGTGCGGCGCCTGGCTGACTACGCCATCGACCGGCACTTCCCCGAGGCCCGCAACGCAGGCCGGCCCTATCTGGCGCTCCTTGAGGCCGTCATCGAAAAGCAGGCGCGGCTGGTGGCCCTGTGGATGTCCGTGGGATTCATCCACGGTGTCATGAATACCGATAACATGGCGATTTCCGGCGAGGCCATTGATTTTGGACCTTGCGCCTTTCTGGATGAATATGAACCCGGCAAGGTGTTCAGCTCCATCGATGAGTGGGGCCGTTATGCTTTCGCCAACCAGCCGATGATCGCGCAGTGGAACCTTGCGCGTTTTGCCGAAACGCTGTTGGCTTTACTCGACACCAGCGAGCAGAATGCGCTCGAACTCGCCAATCAGGCCATCGAATCGTTCTCCCGGCGTTTTGACGGCTACTGGCTTCATGAAATGCGGCGCAAGCTCGGACTGACAACGGGAGAGACGGACGATCTCGAACTGGTGACCGCGTTGCTGGCCGAAATGAACCAGTCGGGCGTCGATTTCACGCTCGGATTTCGCGGACTTTGCCACGCTGTTGAAGAAGGCGAAGGCGCAGAGGCTTTCACGAAACTGTTCGTGCCCAGCGCCGGAATCGCTGGCTGGCTTGGCAATTGGAGGTCCCGGCTCGACCGTGAGCCGTTGAATAAGGGTGAGCGAAAACGCGCGATGCAGGGCGTCAATCCTGCCTATATTCCGCGAAACCATCGCATTGAGGCGGCTATTCAGGCGGCGGTTCAAGAGGGCGACTTTTCGGTGTTTCACCGCCTTGCCGGCGTGTTGCAGTCTCCTTTCGACGATCAACCCGGGTCGGAGGAGTTTGCCCAGCCTCCCGCTGAGGATCAGCGCGTGCTGCGCACTTTTTGCGGCACTTAGAGCGGGATCGTTTCAAATGGAGACCAGGCCTTCGCTTTGAGGCCCGAGCTGGAGCAGAAACAGGCGGCTGCCTGTCAATGAACCCGCTCATCACTCGGCACCCTCTCAAGGCGTCATCGTCACGGCATGGATCCCGGATATTGCTGCGCAATTCCGGGATGACGAAGGGATTGGGGTTCAAACCAGATTTAACTGCCTGCGCTTGCCAAGGCCGATTTTCACTTTCGTCTCTGCGTCGATTGAGCCGCTGCCGGGAGTTCACGCTTCCTAACAGTGGCGGGAGGTGATTGCGCTTCGAGTGCCAGCCAATCATCCGCCGGAACGACTGTTGCAATTGCATTGACATTTTCCGTCCAGCCAAAAATGCAAAGAAACGGCACATCTCCCACCTTGGTGGCATGGGGCTGATAGGGCGGGTTCCAAATCGGCTCATGCGCTGGCTTCCAGGCCAGCGCGTCACCGGGTTGGAAACGCCAGCCATGCGGACCGGTCAGCGGTGCATAAAGTTCGGGAGCCGCATGCTGGTGGTCGCGGTAAAGGATGTTCGGCGCGATCAGAAAAAGCCCGAGGTCAAAGTCCATCGCATCGAGGCCGCAGCCTTCGCCGATAAGGGTAGCAAAACAGTGCCCGTTGGTGAAGCTCTCTCCGATTTGCTCGGGCGGGTACCCGTTATAGGTCACCCAATGAAGGTGAGCGCTGGCCTGGCTGATTGCGGCTGCGAGGCTGACGTGACCGTCATTGCTGACCAGTGCGAGTGCGTCATCGAGGTGCACGGGCAGGGGACAAGGCCGTGATTTGACCGCCTTGAAGGGGCCATCACCCCATTGGCGGATTCCGGCCCGGACTTTGCGAACAGATTCGTCTGGAAGTGTTGATAGATAGCGATCAATTTCCTGCACAAGTTTTCGGATATTGTTCTCGCCTGACATGATTCACACCGTCACTCGCTCGCGCCTGACCAGAATGTCACTTTGCTCAACACCAAATTCGCGCGCCGCCTTGTGGCCGTCATAAACGGCTTGGGCAATGATTCCCGGCGCCTTGCAGTCACCAATGCGCACCAGTGTCTCAAGACGAGCGGGTTTCAGCGCCAGCCAGAGCGCATCGTCGGGCTCCCGCGATGTGACCGGAACGAGCGCCGAGCAGGCGACCTCCCGGCTCGCGCCCGAATACATGCATTCGAGAATGGCGCAGCCGGGCCCGAGGCCGCTGACTTTGGTGTTCGCGACGATGTTGACGCCAAGCTGGAGCAACTGGCGCTGAATTCCGGGCTGTTCCTGGGTATGTGCGCAAAACGACGCGGCGATTGCCTTGGTCGTCACGTAAGTCACGCGCTGACCGTCCCTGGCGAAGAGTTCGGCAAGCGTTGCGGCCATGTAGTAGTTTTCGTCGTCATAGACGACGATGTCTCCTTTGGGCCTCTCACCGCGCAGAATTGCATCGACTGAAAAAGTGCGTTGGTCGTTGAAAGAACCCACGGGAAGAGTTTGCGAGGTTCCGCGGCCATCGTCACGCCAATGACTGCCGGTCGCAACCAGAACATGGCGCACGCCTGTTTCTGAAACGTCGGCGGATGACATAGGGCTTGACAGATAAACCTCGACGTTGGGTAGTTTTTTGATCTGTTCCACGCGCCAGTCGCGCACCCGCGCCCATTCTGAAAGGCCGGGCAAATTGGATTCGAGCGAGACCCTTCCGCCGGGTTCTCGTGCTGCCTCGGCAAGCATGACCGGGACACCGCGCTTGCCTAGCGTAACTGCAGCCTCCAGGCCTGCCGGCCCCGCCCCGATGATCAGCACCGGTTCCGCATTTCGCGCAATGTTGACTTTCTCAGGATGCCAGCCGCGCCGCCATTCTTCGCCCATTGTCGGGTTTTGTGTGCAGCGGATTGGCGCACCGAGCGAATCATACGCGTAGCAAATGTTGCATCCGATGCATTCGCGAATGTCCTCCAACCGGCCCTCCCGGATCTTTTCGGGCAGAAATGGATCGGCGATGGAGGGCCGTGCGGCGCCGATCAGGTCAACAATGCCGCGGCGCACTTGCGACAGCATGGTTTCCGGACTTGTGAACCGGCCAACGGTGACGACGGGCTTGCCGGTAAGTGCTCTTATGTGCGCCACATCAGCTTCCAGAGATGCTTCCTTGACAAATCTCGAAGCGCCCATCTCGCGCGAATAATCGGAGACCGTCACGTCAAAGAGATCAACCTCTGCGGCGATCATTGACAGAAGTTCACTCCTCTCTTCTTTGCCGCCGCCGTCATCGTCAGAGACTTCGATGCGCACTGCGATGGCGCAGCGCCCGCCAATCGCATCCTTGGTGTCGGCCAGTATCTCCCTGAAAAGCCGGGACCGATTTTGCCAAACCCCGCCGTACGCGTCACGCCGGTTATTTGTCGCCGGATCGAGCAAATCGCTGAGCATGTATTTGTGTCCGGCATAGACGTAGACGATGTCGAAGTTCGCCGCCCGTGCACGAAGCGCTGCCGCCTTGTGCCATGCGCGGACTTTGCGCATATCATCGAGGTCCATGCGCTGGCTCTGCCAGGGACCGTAGACTGCGGGCCGGCTGTCGCCATCAAGCGCTGTTTCCCGCGAATGATAGTTGGCCGTGTGGCCACCATACCAGAGTTCGACACCGGCGAGCGAACCGTGGCGGTGCACGCCTTCACTCATCAGCGCCATGTTGGAAATGTCCTCGTCGTCCCAGAGACTGGCGAACGGATAGGACATGTCATCGGACGAGGGATGAATGGAGCAGTATTCCGTATTGACCACACCCCAGCCGCCCTCGGCCTTGATCTCACGCATTCGGGCAAGGCTGCGGGGCAAGGAGTAACCCATGCCAGTGCAATGCGGCACCTGGTAGAAACGGTTTGGCGCCGTCACGGGACCAAGCTTTACGGGTTCAAAAAGTACATCAAAACGGGGATCGCGGGTCACGAATTGTTTGCCTTAAACGCCAGTTGAATGTCGCGTTCCCGGCGGGACTCCGCCCGGTGCATGATGATCCCGGCGGCGACCACGCCAGTGGACACGACGAGGATGATCAGAGTCGCAAGCGCATTGATGTCCGGTGTGACGCCTAGTTTCACCTTGCTCCAGACAAGAATCGGCAATGTTGTTGCTCCAGGACCCGTCGTGAAATTGCTGATCACGACGTCATCAAGCGAGATGGTGAATGCCAGCAGCCAGCCGGACAGAATGGCGGGCGAGATGATTGGCAATGTGATGTCCTTCAATACTTGCCAGGGTCTGGCGCCCAAGTCCATCGCCGCCTCTTCGACAGAAATGTCAGCGGAACTCAGCCGCGACTGGATGATGGTGGTCACGTACGTCATTGAGAACGTGATATGTGCGATCGTGACGGTGGTGAATCCGCGCTTGCCCGGCCAACCGATCCATTGCGCCATCAAGATGAACAGCATCAGCATTGAAATTCCAGTGATGACCTCCGGCATGATCAGGGGTGCGGTGACGAATCCGGAAAAGACGGTGCGGCCGCGAAACCTGCGAAAGCGCGCCAGCGCGATGCCGGCCATTGTGCCGAGAACCGTTGCAATGGTCGCGCTGACAAGCGCGATCTGCAGGGAAAGAAGCGCCGCATTCATGATCTGGTCGTTCTGAAAGAGCTTGCCGTACCATTGGGTGGAGAACCCGCCCCAGACAGTGGCAAGGCGCGACTTGTTGAACGAGAAAAAAATCATTGAAATGATCGGGATGTAGAAAAACGCAAATCCGAAACACAGGCAGGAAATCAGGAATACCGGACGGCGGTTCATCGCTTGTCCTCCGGATCGGCCTGCGCTTTTGAGGCAAAATGCGTGTAAGCCATCATCGGCATGACCAGCAGGATGAGCAAAGCAACAGCGACCGCCGAGGCCATCGGCCAGTCACGGGCGGAAGCAAATTCATCACTGATAACCCGGCCAATCATGGGGTCCGAGGCGCTGCCGACAAGGCTCGGGATGACCAGTTCGCCGGATGCGGGAATGAACACGAGAAGACCGCCGGCAATAATGCCGGGGACGGAAAGGGGCAGCGTGATGTCAAGAAACACTTGCCAGGGCTTTGAGCCGAGATCCATCGCCGCTTCATTCAGCGTCGTATCCAGCTTTTCCAGATTGGCAAACAGCGGCAGGATCATGAACGGCAGGTACGAATAGACGGTGACCAAAATGACGGCGAAATTGGTGTTCATCATCGGGATGAAGCGAACCGCCCATTCCTCAGGCGCCAGTCCGTTGTAGATCGAGGTCAGCAGTTTGTTGAACCAGCTGTTGGTGCCCATCATGCCGATCCAGGCGTAGACACGCAGAAGAAACGACGTCCAGAACGGCAGGATAACCAGCATCAGCAATATGTTTCGCGCCGATTTGCTGACGCGGGTCAACGCCAAGGCCATCGGGTAGCCGAGCAGCAGACACAGCACCGTGGCAATCGATGCATTGTAGACCGACACGAAATAGGCGCGGATATAGAGACTGTCTTCGGTCAGACGCACAAAGTTGTTGCCGTTAAGATAGGGCGGCACCTTGCGGAACTCAAAAGGCGGCGATGCGCCGACATTCCACGCGAAGCTCATGGCCAGGACAATCAGGAACGGCAGGAAGAAGAAGGCGAACAGCCAGGCATACGGCGTGGCGATAATGACAGTGCGCCAGCCGCTTGTGTTGAACCAATGTCCAAATCTTCCCTGTTGGCGTGTGGCGTATGGCATCCCCGTCACTCCGCCAGCAGAATGACGGACGACTGATCAAACGACAACCAAACCTTGTCGTCCCATTGGGCGATGCGCTCGTTCTCACCGGCGCGGCGCGCATTGACAACATTGATGGACAGGACTGTGCCGGTTTCCAGCTGTATCCTGTAAAGGGAATCCTTGCCGAAATAGGCGAGGTCATTGACCACGCCTTGAATGGCGTTTGATACGGCTTCCGGCTTTTGGCGGGTGACAACAAATTTCTCAGGCCGCACCGCTAC
>JANNRN010000151.1:0-9761 GCA_031401375.1 Phyllobacteriaceae bacterium
ACGCAGCAAGGTCAGCGGGAACCATTGGCTACGAGCTGTTGACGTCGCTTGGAAAACGTTACAACCGCCGTTACGTTTCGGAGGCCGTTTAGTGGCCAAAGCGCGCCTTTCCTTCATTTGCCAGAACTGCGGCGCTGTCCACCCTCGCTGGACGGGGAAATGCGAAGCATGCGGCGGCTGGAATACCATTGTCGAAGAGAATGTAACCGCTGGAATCGCTAGTGGACCGGCGGGGCTGAATTCAAAGCGAAAGGGCCGCGCCGCCGCTCTCGCCAGCCTTGATGGCGAGAGCGAGGATGCGCCGCGCTTTCAAAGCGGCATTGCGGAGCTCGACCGGGTGACCGGCGGCGGATTCGTGCGCGGCTCGGCAATTCTGGTTGGCGGTGATCCCGGCATCGGCAAATCGACGCTGCTGATGCAGGCCGCCGCCCGCCTCGCCTCAAGCGGTTTCAGCGTGATTTATGTGTCCGGAGAAGAAGCAATCGGGCAAGTTCAGCTTCGCGCCAGAAGACTTGGAATGGCATCCTCGCCTGTCCAACTTGCGGCGGAAACCAATGTTGAGGACATACTGGCAACCCTTGAGGCAGGGACCCGGCCAGATCTGGTGATACTTGATTCGATTCAGACCCTTTGGACCGACAGTGTCGAATCAGCGCCGGGGACAGTGACGCAAGTGCGCGCCTCGGCCCAGGCGATGATCCGGTATGCCAAGTCGACGGGAGCTGCGATCGTTCTCGTCGGCCACGTGACCAAGGATGGCCAAATTGCGGGTCCCCGCGTTGTCGAACACATGGTCGATGCCGTCTTGTATTTCCAAGGTGAAAGCGGGCACCAGTTTCGAATCCTGCGTGCGGTGAAGAACCGTTTTGGCCCCACGGACGAAATCGGTGTTTTCGAGATGTCCGACATGGGGCTGCGTGAAGTTGTCAATCCGTCGGAACTGTTTCTCGGCGAACGCAATTCCGTTTCACCCGGCGCCGCCGTTTTCGCCGGCATGGAAGGCACCCGTCCCGTTCTGGTCGAGATTCAAGCGCTTGCGGCGCCGACGGCTCTTGGCACTCCACGGCGTGCGGTTGTCGGATGGGACACGAACCGGCTCGCAATGATACTTGCCGTATTGGAATCACATTGTTCGATCCGGTTTGGAAACCACGACGTCTATCTCAACGTCGCCGGCGGCTACCGGATCAGCGAACCCGCAGCTGATCTCGCAGTGGCGGCGGCCCTGGTCTCCTCACTTGCCGGTATTGCCCTTCCCGCTGATTGCGTCTATTTCGGCGAGGTCAGCTTGTCTGGGGCGGTGAGGCCTGTCGCTCATGCTGCGCAGCGCTTGAAGGAGGCAGAGAAGCTCGGATTTCGAGCGGCGGTCGTGCCTTCGGGGATAGCGGATATGCCGAAGGACAAGTCGAGGCAGATTGAAGAACTAACGTCGCTGCCGATGCTGGTCGCAAAGATCTTAGGATCGGGCGAAAGCAGGAATAGTCACAGCGGCCGGGAAACGGGGAAATTGGATGCCGATAACTCTGCTTGATGGTATTTTAGTTGGGATCACGCTTGTGTCGGCGGTTCTTGCCATGATCCGGGGATTTTCGCGCGAGGTCCTGTCTGTTGCATCCTGGGCAACTGCCGCCGCTGCAGCCTTGCTGTTCTACAAGCAGGTTACGCCGATGGTTCAGCCCTATGTCGACAGCGAGGTGATTGCCCAAGCTGGCGCCGCTGCAGGCATATTTCTCGTAACCCTGATCGTCGTCTCGCTGATCACGATGAAAGTTGCCGACTTCATTATCGACAGCCGCATCGGGGCGCTCGACCGCACGCTGGGGTTTCTCTTTGGCGCCGCGCGCGGTTTATTGCTCGTTGTTGTGGCCATTTCTTTCTTCAACTGGCTGGTTGCGTCCAATCAACCCAACTGGATCGCCGAAGCCAAATCGAAGCCACTCCTCGATTCGCTGAGTGAGCAACTTAAGTCCTTGCTGCCGGAAGACCCGGAGGGAACCATTCTCGACAAGATCAAACCGGGCGGCGAGAACTTGCCGGAAGGCGAAACACCGGCCGAAGGTGAGCCGCCGGCGGAGCCTGAGACTAAACCGGCGGCCAATTCGAATGGATAAAGGGTTCGCGAACACTTGAGCAGGAAACGCCGATGAAACTCCATTCCGTCGAGGCCGAAGAAACAGATCACTTCAAGGACGAGTGTGGTGTCTTCGGGATATTCGGCAGGCAGGACGCGGCGGTTGTTGCGACCCTTGGCCTCCACGCTTTGCAGCACCGGGGGCAGGAAGCCGCCGGAATTGTGTCGTATGACGGCACGCAATTCTACGTCGAACGGCATGTTGGACTTATCGGCGACAACTTCACCAAACCGGCGGTGATTTCGCGGCTTCAGGGCTCGCGTGCAATTGGCCATACCCGTTACTCGACAACGGGCGGCGCGGGTTTGCGTAACGTGCAGCCCTTGTTTGCAGAACTCTCGGACGGAGGCTTTGCCGTTGCTCATAATGGCAATATCACGAACGCCATGACGGTGCAGCGGGAGCTCCAAAAGCGTGGAGCGATATTCTCATCCACGTCTGACACAGAGACCATCATGCACTTGGTCGCAATGAGTCCTGAACGGGATTTCATGGCGAGGTTTATCAGCGCGGTCCGGCAGCTGGAGGGCGCTTATTCGCTGGTTGCCCTGAGCACGAAGAAAATGATCGGATGCCGGGATCCTTTGGGAATCCGTCCGCTTGTGCTTGGCGATTTGGATGGTGCGTGGATTTTGGCATCTGAGACCTGCGCACTCGACATTATCGGTGCTCGCTTCGTGCGGGATATCAAGCCGGGCGAAGTCGTGGTTGTCACTGAAAGCGGGGTCGAGAGTCTGTTTCCATTTGAACCGATGAAACCACGCTTTTGCATATTCGAGTATGTCTACTTCGCCCGCCCGGATTCGACAGTTGATGGTCACAACGTGTACGACGTGCGCAAGCGGATCGGAATGGAATTGGCGCGCGAATGCCCTGTTGACGCCGATGTCATTGTTCCCGTGCCGGATTCTGGAACGCCCGCCGCGATTGGATTTTCCCAGGAATCAAATATTCCCTTCGAATTGGGCATCATCCGCAATCACTATGTCGGACGCACGTTCATCCAACCCTCAGACTCCATTCGTCACATGGGCGTGAAACTCAAGCATAACGCGAACAAACGGATACTGGACGGACGCCGCGTGGTCCTGGTCGATGATTCCATTGTGCGGGGAACAACATCACAAAAAATCGTGCAAATGGTGCGGGACGCTGGCGCCAAGGAAGTTCATATGCGCATCGCGTCACCCCCGACCATGTCTTCCTGCTATTATGGCGTTGATACGCCGGAAAAGTCGAAGCTTCTGGCATCACGAATGTCCATCGCAGAGATGGCAGACTTTATTCGCGTTGACACACTCGGCTTCCTGAGCATTGACGGGCTCTACCGTGCTGTCAACGAGCCATCCCGCAATAGTCAACAGCCTCAATTCTGTGACGCCTGCTTCACCAGCGAGTATCCGACCAGATTGATCGACCGCGATGGTTCGGACAATGTTCGTCAGCTGTCCTTGCTCGCGGGGAATGGATGACCCAAAAGTTGGCAGGGCGCATTGCGCTTGTTACCGGCGCATCGCGTGGCATTGGCTATTTTCTGGCCAGGGAAATGGCCAGGGAAGGCGCCCACGTGATCGCGGTCGCGAGAACCAAGGGCGGTCTGGAGGAACTTGACGACGAAATCCGGGCTTTTGGCGGTGAGGCGACGCTTGTGCCGCTTGATCTGACTGATATGGCCGGAATTGACCGGCTCGGCGGCGCCATTCACGCGCGATGGGGCAAGCTTGACGTTCTGGCTGCAAATGCGGCGATACTCGGCGTGATCGCCCCCATCGGACATGTCGAAGCGAAAGTTTTCGACCGCACGATGCAAATCAACGTGACAGCAACCTGGCGCATGATCCGGTCGGTCGATCCATTGCTCCGGCTTTCTGACGCGGGACGGGCCATGTTGGTTTCGTCGGGAGCGGCCGCATCGTGCAAACCCTTCTGGGCACCCTATTCCGCGTCCAAGGCAGCGGTTGAAGCGCTTGGCCGCACATGGGCGGCAGAAACCAGGAACACGCCCCTTCGCGTAAACATGGTTGATCCGGGAGCCACCAGAACGGCGATGCGGGCGCAGGCCGTGCCCGGTGAGGATGCGTCAACTCTGCCTCACCCGTTGGCTGTGGCTGAAGCAATGCTGCGTTTGGCTGACCCGCAACTCAAGGAGACCGGCAAACTGTTTGATGTGCGATCCGGCAGTTTCCTTGACTATCACAAACCATCGTGAGTTTTGGATTCCGGAGTTCCTTTGCCTTTTCGCGCGGAACTGGCGGCGTCGGCCATTTGCGCGCGCCGAAAAGCAACAGCCCCGAACGGGAGAGAGACGAGATAGGCGAACGTCGAAAGCGCCAGTGTCTCCCATGTGAATGACGCCAGCATCGCCACGTAAATGGTGATGGCCAGTATCAGGGGAAGCACGATCCCGCGCGAGATCTTGCTGGTCGCTCTTTTTCCAGAGAAGACCGGCAATTGGCTAATCATCAATACGGCGATCAAGACCGTGTATATGGCCGAAGCCGTGGCGACAAGTTGGTTGGGCTCAAGGCCGAGAAAACCGAAATAAACCGGCAGCAAGACCAGACACGCGCCTGCCGGCGCCGGTACACCGACAAAAAAATCGCCTGTGTTCGCCGACTGCTCCGGATTGTCATTCATCACATTGAAGCGCGCCAAACGAAGGCAACAGGCGACTGTGTAAACCAGGGTGGCGATCCATCCGAACGAGCGGACTTGATCCAACGCGAAGGCATAAAGCACGAGCGCCGGCGC
This sequence comes from Phyllobacteriaceae bacterium, assembly GCA_031401375.1. Taxonomy (GTDB): domain Bacteria; phylum Pseudomonadota; class Alphaproteobacteria; order Rhizobiales; family Rhizobiaceae; genus JANOYJ01. The sequence goes on from JANNRN010000151.1 coordinate 4,884, forward strand.
CGCACCGAAATTCACGGCGTCAGCGATTGAATCCATCTGCGCGCCGAACTTGGACTGACCCTTCATCATGCGGGCAACCCGTCCGTCGATTCCGTCAAGAAATGCGGCGAGCAACACCATCATCACGGCTGGTTCGAACCTGCCCTCAAAAGCGAGCCGAATGCCGGAAAGGCCGGCGCAAATGGCAAGAACTGTAATGAGATTAGGCCATACATAGCGCAGTTCGATCTTACCAAAACGGCGTGAACCTTCTTCCTGCCCGTGCGGTTCAAATGGCGTAAAGGGCGCGTCCATATCTTATCCGATGCGATAAAGGGCTGCGGACGGTTCGCTTGAAAAGGCTGCCAGGACCGTTTCCCCGGCAATGGCAGTCTGTCCGACTGCAACGCGCGCGACTGCGTCCAAGGGCAGAAACACATCCACGCGGGATCCGAAACGGATCAAACCGAACCTTTCGCCCGCGCCAATGGCGGCGCCTTCATCCGCCCAACAAACGATCCGGCGCGCAACCAGGCCAGCGATCTGAACAACAGCAACCCTGCCATTGGGACTGTCGATCGCCAACCCGTTCCTTTCATTTTCCGAACTTGCTTTATCGAGATCCGCATTGAGGAACTTGCCCGGCTTGTAGGCGATTTTCTGAATTTCACCCCTCACTGGCGAGCGATTCACGTGACATGAGAATACGTTCATGAATACAGAAATGCGGAGCATTTCCTTGTCGCCCATGCCAAGCTCCTGCGGGGCAAGCGCAGGGCCAAGTGAGGAGACAATGCCGTCGGCGGGGCTGATCACGAGGCGGTCATCCGTCGGGGTGACGCGTTGTGGATCGCGAAAGAAATACGTGCACCAGAGGGTCAACGCGAGCCCGAGCCAAAACAATAAATCGGAAAAAAAGCCCAGCACGAAAGTTGCCACGGCAAATGCGGCGATGAATGGCCAGCCCTCCCGATGGATTGGCACGAGGGTTTTGCGGATGGAATCAACAACGCTCATTCAAATCTCCGTAGGATGCTGGAGCAGCATTAGGCCAGAAAGCCAACCTCCGCAAATTAACATGCCATACTATCCCGGCTGCGGGATTTTGCGCCGGACGACGATCCCGAGTTCGTCGGACTCTTGCGCCCTTCTCAGCCTCTCTTCAGCTTCCGAAGCCTCGCGCTGGCGATCCCACATTGATGCATAAAGCCCCTTCTTTTCAAGCAGGATCCGATGAGAACCGCATTCTTCGATGACACCGTCCTGCAGCACAATGATCTCGTCCGCAGATATGATCGTTGACAGGCGGTGCGCGATGACAAGAGTGGTCCTGCCACGGCTTACCATGTCGAGAGCAGCTTGAATCTCTTGCTCGGTATGTGAATCGAGCGCCGACGTTGCCTCATCGAGTATCAGTATGGGAGGCGCCTTCAGGATGGTTCGCGCGATCGCGACACGCTGCTTTTCTCCGCCCGACAGCTTTAACCCGCGCTCGCCAACCATTGCATTGTACCCGTCGGGCAAGCGCGCAATAAGGTCCGAAATCTGTGCCAAATCCGCAGCCTGGCGGATGAGCGAATCTGGCGCACCTGGTTTGCCATAGGCGATGTTGTACTTGATCGTGTCATTGAAGAGCACGGTGTCCTGCGGCACCATTCCCAGACACGCGCGCAGCGATTCCTGTTTCACATCGCGAATGTCCTGTCCGTCAATGGAGATGCTGCCGCTTTGAATGTCGTAAAATCGAAAGAGCAATCTTGAAATAGTTGATTTGCCGGCGCCGGAAGGGCCGACGATCGCAACAGTTTTTCCCGCCGGGACTTCGAACGAAATGCCCTTGAGGATGGGCCGCGCGGGATCATAGGCAAAGTGGACGTTTTCAAATCGGATTGACGCGTTGTTCACAACCAGCGACTTCGCACCAGGCTTGTCTTTGACCTCGCGCTCTTCATCCAAGAGATCAAACATCTGTTCGATGTCGGTCAAGCCCTGCCGTATTTCCCGATAGATGAAGCCGATGAAGTTCAACGGGATCGACAATTGCATCAGCAATGCATTGATGAGTACGAAATCACCGATTGTCTGTGTGCCTGCGGTGACAGCTGCGGCGGACATGATCATCATGACCGCCATGCCCGCTGAGAAGATCACACCCTGCCCGAAGTTCAACCATCCGAGCGATGTCCAGGTTTTTGTCGCCGCTGCTTCGTACTTGGCCATCGAACGGTCGAAGCGCTCTGCTTCCATCTGCTCATTGCCGAAGTATTTGACGGTTTCGTAGTTCAGCAGCGAATCAATGGCTTTGGTGTTTGCGTCGGTATCAGAGGCGTTCATGTCCCTGCGGATATGAATGCGCCAGTCACTGGCCTTGATTGTGAACCACGTATAGAGCAGGACCGTGACAGCAACCACGGCGACATATTCCCAGCCATAGGCAAAGCCGAAGATCAGCGCCGTCAGCGCAAACTCAATGATGGTGGGCGCAGTGTTCAAAATGGTGAAGCGAACGATCGTCTCGATGCCTTTGGTGCCTCGCTCGATAACACGGGACAATCCGCCCGTGCGCCGCTCAAGGTGAAAACGCAGCGACAGTTCGTGAAGATGATTGAACGTGCGGAACGCGAGTTTGCGAACCGCGTGCTGTCCGACACTGGCAAACCACGCGTCACGCAACTGGTTGAACCCGGTGGAAACGATGCGCGAGGCGTTGTAGGCAATCACCATCGCCATCGGCACCAGGAGAAAGGCGGGCAGCGGGACGCCATTTATCGGCGTGCCGTTCAAGGCATCCGTTGCCCACTTGAACGTATAGGGAATCAACATGGTCAGGACTTTGGCGATGACCAAAAACACCGCCGCCCAGACCACGCGTGCTTTCAAGTCCGGACGGTCACTTGGCCACATGTAGGGCCACAAGTTCCCCAGCGTCGACATGACGCCATTTTGATCAGATACGGTCTTGCTCATGCGCGGAAGCCTTGTCTTTCGAAGAGCCGCAGGCACAGCATTCTTGTGCGAGGCGGTTAACTGAATTGTTCAAGATGTCGAGTGCGACGGGTGCGAGCGAGTAGCATGACTGCTGCTGTTTTGGCGAACAGCACACCAACCCCGCCTCGACCAGGACTTTCAAGTGCTGGGAAACCGTCGATTGGGCCAACCCGACTTCTTCGACAACAGTCTTGCAGTTGCAGACCGCGTGGCGCGCGAGATGCCGGACAATACGTATTCGGGCCGGATGCGAAAGCGCGGCGAACATATCAGCCATTTGCTGGTCAGAATAAACGGATCCGGGCGCGGTGATTTGATCTTTCATCGTTTATCGACGATATACGATGAAATTTACGCCTGCAACTGGAACCTACTCGTTTTGTGTCTCAGACTTGCGCTTTTCGACCTCTGCCATATCGGCCGCCTCACCCTCGACCGTTTTCCCGGGGATCATCATGACTTGTCCGGGCCAGATCCTGTTTGGATTGACAACCTGATCTTTGTTGGCAAGGTAAATGGTCGAATAGCGGACGCCGCGGCCATAAATCCTGCGGGATATCTGCCAAAGCGTGTCTCCGCGACGGATGATCACCGATGAGTCGACGTTAGTCAGGGCCGGTGCAGTTGTGTCCGAGGTTTGTGCTTGCGGCTCTGCCGGTGCGGCCCGCTGCGGGTCGGCTACCGCCACATCGGCCTGCGATGCGGGCGCCTGCGCCTGCGGCGTCGCAACTGCGGCGACGGCTTCACCTTCCTCGCGCTTGAATGGAACGGCAGCGCGCGCCAGGACGGTTACGCCGTCGGTATCAAGAGAGTCCGCCTTGACGATGTAATCCCCGACCGGCAAATCACGTTCTGTCTCCAAAAGAAAGCGGCCGCTGTCATCGGCAATTGCATCGCCGAGCAAAACATCGTTCGCGTAAAGCCGGACGGTTGAACCCTTGTCCGCTTTGCCTGCCACAAATATTTTGCGGCCCTCGATCTCGACTGCTTCAACGACGATTTCCGGGACAAGGGTGACGGTCGGCGCTTCAGTCTTTGTCGGCTCAGCGACCGGTGCTTCGGGTTCAGCCGGTTCGCCAGCAGGCGTCGCCTCAGGGGCGATTGCTGGCGCAACCGCAGCCTCAGCAGGATCTGCAGGCGTTGCTGCTTGTTCTTGTTCCACCGGCGCGGCAGGCAATGGTTCAGCCGTCACGGCGGCAACTTCTTCCGGTTTTGCGGCTTGCGGTGTTGTGATAATGCGGCTTGGCTTGCCCGGCTCTTCCACGAGAGCCAGAACCTGACCATTTGGCTGATCAGGAATACTCACTATCGCTGTCTCCACCGAAGTCGCTGACTTGCCGTCCGGGTTGGTGGCCCTCAAGACAAGCGAATAATCCCCCGGCTTCAGCGGATCGTTGAGGACAATGGCAAAGTCACCGTTGGCCTGCGCCTTGGTCTTGCCGAGAAGGTTTGCCGCGGAGAGCAGTTCGATCTCTGAGCCCGGCGCGCCCTGCCCTGCGACAAGCAAAGAGCCATCGGGCTCGGCACGAAGCAGGCCAAAGACCGGTGGAACGGGTTCAATGGCCGAGAGCGAAGCGGGCGCCGCGGGCTTCACTGCTTCAGCGCCGCTAGCGGCAGGATCAACTTTCGCCACAGCAACCGGCGTTTCAGCAATCTTTGCCGGAGTCGCTTGACCAACTTCAACAGTCGGCTCAACCGGAGAATCAAACAGGCCGTTATAGGCGGCGATTCCTCCCGTGCCAGCCGCAGCCGCAAAGCCCATGAATAGGGCTTGAATCTTGTTCATTAACCTGCCTTCCCCAATATTTTTCTTTCATTTACCGGCTTTTTGGCATCACGACAAGGATGAGCCGAAATCAGGCTTGATCGTCATTCCAAATACGGGCGACAGGCCAGAAGGGCGAAGCGAAC
>JANNRN010000152.1:0-3960 GCA_031401375.1 Phyllobacteriaceae bacterium
CATGTCCTTGATGCCGGGAATGGTTTCAATCTGATGCGCATGGCTTGGCTGAAAATACTGAACAAGCGGGCGCTGGCTGAGGCCGCCAAGAATGGTGAAATAGTACATTTCATAGCCCGGGGCCACCACGCAAGGATGGTACCCCCGATCAAGGACGACGGTGGAGCCATCCACGATATGATAGGCATCGCCAACCTTGCCGTCCTCTCGTTGAACAAGTTGCATGCCGAAACCGTTTCTTGGCCTGAAGCGGAAATTATAGGTTTCGTCGTGACGTGTTTCGAGTGGCAGCCGGTCTGTATCATGCTTGTGTGGCGGAAAGCCTGACCAGCCGCCTTGCCCGACGGTGAACAGCTCCGAGACCAGCAGGCGGCCGATCCTGTCCCGGTACCTTGTACCAAATATGTGCTTGATCTTTCGATGGGTTTTGGTCTCGTCGGAGCCGTATTGAACCATGTCGATCTCAGCCGCGCGCACCGCGAATGGCTGCAGCACTTGATCAAACCTCGCCCCGGCGACAAAGATTTCGGCCTCGTTTGAGCGGCACTCAAAATGAGCCTTGGCGCCGGAAGGAACATACACACCTTCCGGCTCGCCGTCCCAGACATCGATGCCTCGCCGGCCGATGTCCGCATAGTGTTCGCCCTCAACATTCACATCAATGTTGCCGGTGGCGGGCACGATCGCGGTCTCATAGCCCGGCACCTGATAGTCAAAGGCCTCGCCGTGCTTCAGCTTCACGATGTTGAAGTAGTTGAGCGGGACCCGTTCGTCTTCGACATCGATAATCGGCTTGTTCTGGTTATTGTAAGGTGAGAAATGCATTTTGCCTCACGATTTGAAAGACGGTGCGTGTTTGCGCATGAAGAGTTCAAGCTCTTGCGGACTTGGCGATGCGGGCGCGCAGCCAACCTTCGTCACGACAATCGCGGCTGCGGCGGACCCGCGCCGCACACTGTCTTGGAGCGATTGTCCGGATGCAAGGCTTGTGCAGAAGGCGCCAAGAAATGCATCGCCCGCGCCGGTTGGTTTCAGCGCGGCAACCTTGAACACCGGCGTTTCAAAAGACTTTCCGCAGGCAAATGTGACGGAACCGCGCTCGCCCATCTTGTAGATGACGATTGACGAATGCCGGTCTGAAATGGACTTTGCGCAGACCAGCCCGCCCTCCTTTTCCTGGGCAAGCAAATCAAATTCCTCGTTGTTGCCAACGAGGATGTCGGCAAGTTCCGCAGCCTTGCCGGAAATTTCTGACGCCTCGTTGCGCGATGTCCAGGAATAGGGCCGGTAGTCCACGTCGAAAATGACGGCAAGGTTCTCGCCGCGCGCCCGGCGCAGCAATTCCATGCATGTGCTGCGCGAGGGTTCGAGTGCCAGGCCCGTCCCGGTAACGACCACAGCGCCAAACCCGCCAAGGTCGATTTCGCGAACCGGTTCGACCGCAAGGTGAAAGTCGGCAGCATTGTTCCGGTAAATCACCGACTGGCAATTCTCGCTGCGTGTCTCTACGACCGCCAGCGAGTTGCGCGCTTCTCCGCCGATGGTCTGGATGTGGCCGGCTGCAATGCCATAGTCGGCAAGTTGGCGGATGACAAACCGTCCGACCGCATCATCGGAGACGGTTGTCAGGAGGGATGCCTTGCCGCCAAGGCGCACGATGGCCGCTGCGCAATTGGCGGACGATCCACCAAGGGCGGCAAAAAAATGCGCCGCGTCTTCAACACGCGTCCCTGGCGGTTCGGCATAAAGGTCCATGCCGGCGCGCCCGGCGACCAGAAAACTGTTCTTGGAAAACCGCTCCAGATGCAAGGTCACACTCCCATGCGCAGGCGCAAGACACCGCATTTGCCTGCCGTCAGCGTCTTTTACCCAAAAACGTTTCACTTGTGTTTGGCGATATCTTGACTGCAGATGTCAAGTGCGGTTTGCCGGTTTTGCAGCCGGTTGCAAGAAGAATCAGATGGAGCGCGCGTGAGAGAGATTGGGATTGGGATAATTGGCGCTGGCTATATGGGCAAAGCCCATTCAGTGGCGATGGCGGCGGTCGGAGCGGTGTTCAACACAAGCCTGCGCCCCCGGCTCGAAATGATTTGCACAACGTCGCAAGCGGGCGCGGCGGCAAACGCCAAAGCTTATGGCTTTTCCCGTTCAACGGGCGATTGGAGATCGCTGGTCTCGGACGCCCGTGTTGAAGCTATCGTCATTGCAAGCCCCCAACACACGCATCGCGAAATTGCGCTCGCAGCTTTTGCGCTTGGCAAGCCGGTTCTATGCGAGAAACCGCTTGGCGAACACCTTGAGGACAGCAGAGCCATGGTGTCCGCCGCTGAAACAAGCGGCATCGTCAACATGACCGGGTTCAACTATATCCGAACCCCCGCTTCGCAGCTTGCCCGCCAGATCATTGCCGGCGGAGAAATTGGCGATATCACATATTTGCGCGGCGAACACACGGAGGACTTTCTGGCCGATCCCGCCCTGCCGGCGACATGGCGCACGCGCGGCCGCGCCAATGGCAATATGGGCGACCTGTCGCCGCATATCATCAACGCCGCACTTGCCTTGGCCGGGCCGATTGAATCGCTGATTGCCGATATTCAGATCGTTCACCCCACACGCACCGGTCCCGATGGACCGGAGACTGTCACCAACGACGATCACGGCCAGATTCTGTGCCGCTTTGCCAGTGGCGCGATGGGCGCATTGTATTCGAGCCGCATCGCCATGGGCCGCAAGATGGGCTATGCCTACGACATTTATGGCACCAGGGGCGCCATCCGCTTTGATCAGGAAGATCAGAACGCGCTGTGGCTCTACAAGGGTGATCAGCGTCCCGATCGCCAGGGTTTCACAAAAATTCTCACCGGCCCGGAACACCCGGACTACAAGCCCTTTTGCCTCGGACCCGGTCACGGCACCGGTTATCAGGACCAGATCATCATCGAAGCACGGGACTTTCTGGAAGCCATCGCCGCCAACGCGCCGAGATGGCCGACTTTCCGTGACGGGATGCTGGTCAATCAGGTCATCGAGGCGGCCTTCCGGTCCCACGCGGAACGGCGCTGGGTGGCGATCAACAGTATTTGAATTAGCGCAACAGGATCATACGATGGCGATCAAGATTGGTAACGCGCCCTGCTCGTGGGGCATCGAATTTGCGTCTGGCCCAGGCTATCCGACCTGGCAGAAGGTTCTGGATGACTGCAAGGCGGCCGGGTATGACGGCATTGAGCTGGGCCCGATCGGCTACATGCCGGAAGATCCTGCCGTGTTGGGTGAAGCCTTGGCGGCGCGCCGGCTCGAAGTGACCGCCGGCGTTGTGTTTCGCGCCTTTCATGACGCGAACAAATGGGATGATGTGCTCCAGGCCTCGGTGCGCACCTGCAAGGCGCTTGTCGCGCATGGCGCAAAGTACCTTGTCCTCATCGACTCCATTTCGCCCCGTCGCGCGCCGACCGCCGGGCGCCCCGATCAAGCCGAGCAGATGGATGCCGATGAATGGCGCGGCTTTGCGGACCGGTTCCGGCAAATCGCGCGGATGGGATCGCAGGAATACGGCCTTGAAGTGTGCATCCATCCGCATGCCGGCGGTTTCATGGATTTCGAGCCGGAAGTCGAACGCCTGCTTTCCGAAATCGATGAAAAGCTCTTGAAAATCTGTCTTGATACCGGTCATTCGCACTATGCGGGGTTTGATCCGATCGCCTTCATGCGCCGGCATATTGACCGCATTCCATACGTTCACTTCAAGGACATCAATCCGGTTGTGCGGGCGGATGCCGTCGCCAACCAGACCGATTTCTACAAAGCATGCGGCCAGGGCATCTTTTGCAATCTTGGAAACGGCATGACGGATTTCAAAGCAGTACGGCAAGTTCTGCTCGACAGCGGTTATCAAGGCTGGTGCACCGTCGAACAGGATTGCGACCCGCTCGGGCCGACCTCGCCGGTTGATGACGC
>JANNRN010000153.1:0-2476 GCA_031401375.1 Phyllobacteriaceae bacterium
ACCTTTCAGGCGTCAACTTGCCAAAGCAGCGTCAAACCCTGCCGCTTCAACAGCGCTGACAAGCGCCGGGCCGGCAAAGCCCTCGCCTTCGGCAGTCGCGCTGCCCTTCTGGAGGTCGGCCACGGCTTTCGTCACGCCCGGAACAGCCATCAGGGCAGACTCGACCGATTTCACGCAGCCGCCGCAGTGCATGCCTTCGACTTTCAACGCGACCTTCATGGACACGCTCCAGTTCGCCATTGTCATGTCTGAGATGGCGATGCGCGCACGCCCTCGTCAAGGCCCCAGCCCTGCTTTTTCGCTCAGGCGGCTTTTTTCGGATAGTAAATGTTGTAAAGCGTATCAATAACGGCGCCTACGGATTGCGAAGCCGCCCGATAGTAGATGGTCTGGGCCTCCCGGCGCGTGGCGACCAGCCCCAACGCGCGGAGTTTGGCCAGGTGTTGAGAAAGCGCCGATTGGCTGAGGCCAACCGCGTTCGCCAACACGTTGACAGACATTTCAGACTCCAAAAGATGACAGACAATCATCAAACGCTTCTTGTTTGCTAAGGCGTTCAACAATTCTGCAGCTTCCTCTGCTTTCGCGGCGAGCTCCTTCGGCGCCATGTTCTCGTCCCTTCGCCAGAGCCTGTGAACTGTATTATGTGGCCTTCGTCCAGTTTTGGGACTGAGATTAGCGTCTTCGTCCAGAAATCAAAGGAATATTTTTTGACCCTTGCGTCAAATTCTACATCAATCCGAAACGACGTGTTCATGAATTGGACATGATGCAATCTTGAGTAAAAGAAACAAAGTCGGATTCAATCTAAGGCAACAGAAACGAAACGCGGCGAATACTGAATCGGCAGTGAAGGCTGCTTCCTCAATGTCCGCGCCTGAACTCGTCGCCTGTCAAGTTGAATGCCTTCCCGAACCCGCCATTCAGCGCGGCCGAAAGCACGTTGAGACGAAAGAAAAAGAAATCGGCAAAACTTGCATAGAGCTTTGCTTTCGGGTGCCGGGCGAGAAATCTTGCGGTGATGGTTTCCGCATCCGGATCATCTTTGACCATGCGCCGTGCAATGCAGGAAAGCGTCACACGCGGGTGAGCGAGCGGGTCACCCCTGCCCGGTTCTCCCAAGAGGATCGAGCATCGCGGATCCTTTATCAGGCATTTGGTATGGTGCGAGAGTTCGGAGACGAGGATGACAGGCGAATTCTCCTCGCCGGTGCATGTGGCGACCCTGCTCACATAAGGCGCGCCGGTGCCGGGATCCAATACCGCCAGCGCCCCGAACCGCGCCTCGGCGCACAGTTTCTGCGCCAGTTCAATAGCCTCGGGCGTCGTCGAACGGATCGGGTCGATTTTCTGTGCCACTGCCTGTCGCTCGCAAGATTGCCCCTGATGATCATCGCATGCTAACCACCCGGCAGTTCAAAACCAAGCGGGATCACGCCATGACCGAAATCAGCCAGCAGGATGTCCTCGCCGCTCTCAGGCAGGTGGAAGGGCCGGATGGCAAGGGCGACATTGTCAGCCAGGGCCTGGTCTCGGGCATTTTCATCGCGTCCGGCAAGGTGTTCTTCTCCGTATCGGTGCCGGCCGAGCGCGCGAGCGAACTCGAACCGCTTCGCCTTCGCGCCGAAAAGGCGGTTGCCGCGCTCCCGGGCGTTGCCAGCGCCGTCGCTGCGTTGACGGCCGAAAAGAAGGGCGGCGGCAAGCCTGCCCCCGCACCGCAGCGCCAATCAGGCCATGCACGACAAGGCGTGCCCGGGGTCGGCGCCATCGTTGCCGTCGCATCCGGCAAGGGCGGCGTCGGCAAGTCCACCACAGCCGTCAATCTTGCCTTGGCGCTCAAGGCCAACGGTCTTCGCGTCGGCATTCTTGATGCGGATGTCTATGGCCCGTCAATGCCGCGGCTGCTGGGCCTGAAGGGCCGCCCGCAGACGATTGACGGCAAGATCCTGCAGCCGATGCAGGCCTACGGGATCAAGGCCATGTCGATGGGTTTCCTCGTTGATGAGGACACGCCAATGATCTGGCGCGGACCGATGGTCATGTCCGCCCTCACCCAGATGCTGCGCGAGGTCGCCTGGGGTGATCTTGACGTGCTCATTGTCGACATGCCGCCCGGCACCGGCGACGCGCAGTTGACCATGGCGCAACAGGTGGCGCTGGCCGGCGCGGTCATCGTCTCCACACCGCAGGACCTTGCCTTGATTGATGCCCGCAAGGGTCTGAACATGTTCCGCAAAGTCGATGTGCCCGTGCTCGGCATTGTTGAAAACATGAGCTATTTCATCGCGCCTGACACCGGCAACCGTTACGATATTTTCGGCCATGGCGGCGCAAGAGCCGAAGCCGAACGCCTTGACGTTCCTTTCCTCGGCGAAGTGCCGCTCGATATGGCGTTGCGCGAAAACTCGGACAATGGCACGCCGCTCGTGGCCACCGAGCCCGCCGGCACCCATGCCAAGATCTACCGCGACATCGC
>JANNRN010000154.1:0-4088 GCA_031401375.1 Phyllobacteriaceae bacterium
TTTCGGCGATGGTGAAACCGGAGACCGGGCAGGCGAATTTTTCCGAGAAGAGAATCCGCTCATGCGTCTCATTCTTCGACTTGTTGGCGCCTTCCTCCGACGTTTCCGACGGCGGCAGCGGTTTGTCGGCGAACTCGGCGACGGCGAGACCTTCGGACAGGCGCAGCGATGTCTCAAGACTGTCGGCGAGGCGCGCGCCAAGATCTGCGCGCACCACGACGCGGTCCACGACGACCTCAATGTCATGCTTGAATTTCTTGTCGAGCGCCGGCACATCGGCAATCTCGTAAAACACGCCATCGACCTTGACGCGCTGAAACCCTTTCTTCTGGACTTCGGCCAGCTCTTTCTTGAACTCGCCTTTGCGCCCGCGCGAGATCGGCGCGAGAATCAACAGCCGGGTGCCTTCTTCCAAGACCAAAACCTTGTCCACCATCTGGCTGACCGTCTGGCTCTCGATGGGAAGTCCGGTGGCCGGCGAATAAGGAATGCCGACGCGGGCGTAGAGCAGGCGGAGGTAATCATGGATTTCCGTCACCGTGCCGACGGTGGAGCGCGGGTTTTTCGAGGTGGTTTTCTGCTCGATGGAGATGGCCGGCGACAATCCGTCGATCTGGTCGACATCGGGCTTTTGCATCATTTCAAGGAACTGGCGCGCATAGGCCGACAGACTTTCGACATAGCGGCGCTGGCCTTCGGCATAGATCGTGTCGAAGGCGAGCGAAGATTTGCCGGAGCCCGACAGGCCGGTCATCACCGTCAACTTGTTGCGCGGCAGATCGACATCGACATTTTTCAAATTGTGTTCGCGCGCGCCGCGCACGGAGAGATATTTTTGATCGGACATTTTCGCCTGCAAGAAATGAAACCGCTTATGTAGACCTGTGGCAGCGATTGTCGAGATAGCGGCGGATCAAAACACGGCAATGGCCGACTCATGCTGCAACATGGTGACACCGCCGGTAGCATATCTGGAACAAAAAAGGAACAAGCGCGCGTCCGTGCTGCAGGGCAAAATCCTTAATCGTTAACACGCGAAGAGTTCGGTTCTGAAGTTCGGGTTTATTGCCGCGTTGAGCCGTTTTCGGCTGATGGAGAGTTTGGCGGGATTTTTCTTGAGGATATTAAGGGCGGCGTGACGGATGATGGCGAGGTTGAGCGGGGAATTGTCTTTCCTTGTCCTGCATCCGTCCTCGCCGAACGAGACATCAAGCTGCCAATGCAGGTTGTTTTCCACGCTCCAATGGGCGCGGACGGCGGCCAGAATGGCGGCGGCGTGTGGCGGCAAGGATGTGATGAAGAGCCGCGTTTCCGTGGATGTCTGGCCGGTTTTCTTCGATGTCCTTTGCGCAGTGACGGCGGCGATGCTGTTCAGCGCCTGCCATTGCGGATGGCGCTCTTTGAGCCAGGAAATGTCGGCGCAGACCAGAATGGAGCGCTCTTCAATACGGCCGTGACCGGCGTCGGTTTCAGTGTGGCGGGTGCAGTCCTTGACCAGTTCAGCATCGGCAAAATAGTCCCGCACATCCTGATGCAGGCTTGTTTGATTGCCCTTGAGGGCCAGAACATAATCAGCCTTCTTGGCAATAATGGCGGCGGCAATGTCTGTTTGCGTGCCCATGGCATCGATGGAGACAATGGCTCCTTCAAGCGCCAGCATGTCTAAAAGCAGCGGAATGGCCGGGATTTCATTGCTTTTGCCGTCAACAGCCAATTGGCCGATCACTAAACCCGCCTCACAGGCATAGGCCGACAAAAGATGCAGCGCACCGGTTCCGTCCGGCGCGCCTTTGGAACCCCGCAGCGTTTTGCCGTCCACCGCCACAACGCCCCGCACCTTCCGGCTCAAGGAATAAACCCAGGAGACAAAACCCCGCTCCAGCGCATCCGGCGGCAAAAGGCGGAACACTTTGCGAAAAGTCTGGGCGCGCGGAACACCTTGCCTGAACGGCAAAAACTGTCGGAGCCAGACCACAAGACCCCGCCCAACCGTCTCAATCTCCTCAAAATCATCTGCGCCGCACACTATTCCCGTCAACGTAACCAACAAAATCTCATCCAGTGGATACGTCACCATCCCCGCGATCCGGTGGTCCGGCACAATCCGCATATGCGACAGAAAATCAATTTCCATAGGAGCCTCCTCAAAGACCCCATCCGAATCTCACTCAGCTAATGAAACGTTAACGATTTAGGATTCCGCCCTGGGCCGTGCTGCAGCCACTAGCCGGCCGGCTGGAAACGCTTCAATAGAAATCCGCTGGCGTGCCAGACCACAAGGGCAATCACCAGCCCGGCGAGCGAGTCCACGGCATAATGCCAGCCGAGAATGATGGAGCCGGAAACGATCACCCCGCCGAACAGTGTTGTGCCAAGCACAAGCCATCTGTTCAGGCGAAGGGCAATAAGGACGAATATCGCCGCCTGGGCATTGTGCATGCTTGGCATGGCCGAGATACCGCCGACGATATCAACGCCCGGGTGCCGGAAGGCATCGAGCAAGCCCTGCTGAACCGGCAGGGCGACCAAGGGATAGCTGTCGTTGATCGCGCGAAGTTTGTCGACAAGGCCGGCGAAAGGATCAGGCTGGCCCGCGTGGATATCGCCAAAAAAGCACGGACCGACGGAGCCGAAAACCGTGGCAAGCACGATGCCGCCAAGCGTCCATGTTGCAACGGTCGCGACAAGGTATTGCTGGCGCAGCGCCATCGGCAGGCGGGCGTCATAGGCCACCCAGCACCAGAACGCGAAAATGCCCGGGATCCACAGCGAGTACATTTTGTCGAGCACGCTGACGAGCAGCGGGAACTCATAGACTGGCGCGAGAAACTCGAAAGCGGTCTGCCCGCCAAACAGAACCTTGTCCATCTCGTGAAAGGCATCATCCCATTCGAAGCCGCCAAGTTCAGGAATGCGCATCTTGAAATGCACGAAGCTGGCGAGAAACACGACAAAGGCGAAAACCGGCAGGACACGGTGCAAAACGTGCCATGAGAACAGCACGCTGCGCGCGCGTTCCGCCGCATCGCTGATCATTTCCTCACGGCCGACGCGCCGGTAGGAGGAATAGAGCAGCAACGCCACCAGGACCGGCACGGCGAACTGAACAAGAATGAGCACGAGATCGCCGGTAATCTGCAGCGCCGCGCGCAGCGCTCCGCCCGAAATCGCCGAATCCATGAGCGCTGCAAGAAACAGCAGCCCGATCAGCACGTAAGCAGGAAAAAATGCCGCCGTCGTGCGCGCCGCAAGCACGGAAGCAGTCTCAACGGCCCTTTGCGGGTTAACCAGAAGACGATCGCCAGTACTTTGCCGCACGATGCACTCCAACGTTTCCGGTCCCGATAACATCGCTGCGTTAACGCCGGCTGAATCCACCCGGCACTGCGCATTTGACTTCGCCCGATGCAACAAATCTTGATCACGAAAATGCCCGAAAGAACTTGACGGTCCCGCGTTCCCGGCGCATGTTTTTTTCGTCGAGCCAACAACGGCTCATGGAAATTTTGGAGCGGAAAGATGACGCCGCCTGACTTTATTTGAACGCGGGTGCACCCGCAGGAATTACATCGCTAACCTGTTGTCGCCTCACCAAAATGCAGGCGAGTGATTAAGCCCAACTGATGGGCGATGGGCAAAACCCAACCGGCCTCGCGCGCGATCAAATTTGATGCGGCGAGGCCTTTTTCTTGCGTGATTTCAACCCATGAATGCGCCAATGAATGCACTTGAATTCCTGAACAGACTCCTGTTGAACAAAATAGGAACATCAAGGTATTCTTGTGAAGAGAGAGAGCCATGCCTTCATACGGAAATGCGCAAAAATAAACGGTCGGAGCGCGTCGGCGAGTCGAAGAATGGATCAACGGCTCTAATCTCTGTGGACAGCGTCATTCGGTGCAAGCAGGGCCGGTGCTTTCAGGGTAGTGCAAAGGAATGGATGGGCGGTAGGGCCCGGTTTGAGAGCGAGGCGCCATCATGGCTGGCAGTGTGAACAAGGTGATACTGGTTGGAAATCTGGGCGCGGACCCGGAAGTTCGTAAGATGCAGTCCGGCGATTCGGTCGTAAATCTGCGGATCGCCACCAG
>JANNRN010000155.1:0-2316 GCA_031401375.1 Phyllobacteriaceae bacterium
AACCGAACTTGTCTGCGTGTCGTCAGCTTCCGGATCCTCGGACCGGCCAAGGCCCGCCTGCATGAGCCGAAGCTCCATCCGAAGGCGTTCTACCTCCAATTCATAGAGCTTCGCGCAATCAAGGCGCGTCGGGCTTCTGCCAAGCGGAACGACAATGCGCCCATAATACGAGCCTTGCTTTGCCTCGCTCTGCGGATTGCCGATGACGCCGACATCCAGATACGCGCCGGTTCCGCCAACCGCCGAGCGGCAGGAAGTGCCGTCTGAAGCGCGAACTTCGTCGGAACCCTGCGGCAATTGAACGCCCGGCAGCGAAAAGCCCGCATTCTGATTGATGATGTCGTCCGCCGAGGCAGACCAAGGCTGCATCAGGGCAAAACCGGCCAGAAAGAGTATGGTTAGTCTGCGCGTTGTCCCAAGAACTTGCCGCATATCTGAGCCTTTATGTTGCTTGTTTTTCCCGGAAACGGAATTGATTCAGCGCATACGCGAACCTTGCGTTCCCTGGCTCCCTCGAACGAAATCAAGACATTGACCGGACGCGCCATGCGCCCGCCCAGCGTGAAGTTGGCTGGTGATATTCTGGCATCGACGGGATTGAAGTCCTGGTCATAGACCCTCATCTCGATGCGAATGCGGTGTTCATAAGGGTTGGCGGGAAACACCCGCACTGCAAAACTGTCTGTATAGCTCTTCACCGTTCCCCGCATCGGTGAGAGGGCCTGCGCCGTCACCAGCGAGGGTGACAGCGCCAGGGCAAGGGTACCTGCTAGAACGCCGAGTGTTACTTTTGCAATTCCGGTATTTTTCACAGATATCCCCCTCTGATCGTATTGGTAGTTTTGGTTACTCGCAGCGCAGCGTGACTGTCGTCACATAGTTGCCCGAAGGAAACGAACCGACAGTCTTGGTCGCTGCCATGTTGACCGAAACGTTTGTCGTGCCAGCCGCGAGCGCATTGGCGGAACTCGTCTGGGCGATCGTCGTCGCGCCGGTGGTCGCATAGTTCGACGCGTAGGTGACATTGGCACCGCCGCCGCCTGGAGCCGTTGTAAACGCGATTGGAGCATCGGTTGACACTTGGTAAGCGGCGGACGTTGCAACGATGGTTGCAGTACCGGCAGCACCGCCAGCCTGTTCGGAACCAAGAATCGTCTGACCAACGTTTGTGGTCAACGAACCGGCGGAGCCAACTGTGATTGCGCATGTATTTGATACGGTGCCGTTGAACTGTACGTCACCGGTAACCGCCAAAGCCTGCATCGGAGCGGCAACGGCCGCAACTGCAAGGATGATTTTCGCGTAGTTCTTCATTTCCCTGTACACTCCTGCTTGTTGCCGCAAGGCAATCGTTTTTCTTCGACATTTCGGCGGAAGTCTTTGTTGGGGAGAGTTCGGTGTTTAGCCGATCCTGAAGCCCCCGCTCCACTTTCAGTCGCAAGCAGTTGTACCGGACGGACATTGAAGCCGCCTTAAGTGGACTGGTTAACCAAATGTGCATTCCCTGAAATTCGTTCAATCTGAATAAACTGTTACCCAAACTGCTCGATTTGGCCGGGCGCAGTTCAAGGAACCGTCTGCATCGGTCACCAAACGCGCCAGATTTTTCTTGTTTTTGAGTGAGTTATGGCAAACCGCCATGCTTGAGAGCTTTTTCGCGTGCATTTGAAATTCTTGCCGCGCTGCAGCTGACAGATGACGACGAAAGATACCTGAAAGGCCCAGTGTCCCGGCCCAGCTATTGCAAAACGCCAACGAGCGTTCGCTTCGATATCAGGTTGAACAAAAAGTCGCTGCGCGTCAGTTGGGGGGTGTGCCACCCGCAGCCCTGATGGCCTCTGCGGTGTCAACATCAAGGCTGGCCGCCGCGCCGATCTCCAGATCAATGACCCGGCCCTCATAGCCTTCAATGATCGGCTTGGCGCCAACGTCTCCCGTCAATCTCGCAATGTCCGCAAAAACCGTGCGGGGGAGTATGACCGGATTGCCGCGCTTGCCATGATCGGTCGCGCGGATCACCGCCTGCCCTCCGGCGCGAACGAAGGCGTCCGTCAGGCTTCTCAGATCGGACGCGGTTACCGCGGGCATGTCAGCCAGGACCACAAGCACGCCATCGGTGGACGGCGGCAGGGAATGCATACCGGCCTTGAGCGAGGTTGATAGACCATCGGCAAAATGTGGATTGATGATGATGTTTGCGTTGATCGATTGAAGCTGCCGCGCCAGAATTTCGTGCTCGAATCCGAGGACAACATTCACGGCGGCAAAGCCTGCCGCCATGACAGTCTCGCAGGTTCGCTGCAAAAGCGGCACGCC
>JANNRN010000156.1:0-11295 GCA_031401375.1 Phyllobacteriaceae bacterium
GTGGTCAGCTTGGCCACAACCACATCCCAGGCGACCGGCGGCTCTGGTTCCGACACCCTGATCAGCATCGAGAACCTGACCGGATCAAGCTTCAACGACACGCTCACCGGCAATAGCAGCGCCAACGTGCTGAGCGGCGGCGCGGGCAATGACCGGATGATCGGCGGCAACGGCAACGATGTCTATTATGTCGAAAGTATCGGGGATGTCGTCACCGAAACCGGCGTCAGCGCGGTGACGGGCGGGTTGGATTTGGTCTACAGCTATCTCAGCGCCTATACTCTCAGCGCCAATGTCGAGAACGGCCGCATCTTGGCCACCGGCGCAGCGAACCTTACCGGCAACAGCCTCAACAATATCTTCTACGCCGGGGCGGGCGGCAATGTGCTCAATGGCGGCAGCGGCATCGATACGGCTTCCTACGCCTATGCCGCCAGTGCCGTTATTGTCAGCCTCGCCGCTGCCGGTTCTCAGGCTACCGGTGGCTCCGGTGGGGATACGCTGATCAGCATCGAGAACCTCATCGGCTCCAATTTCAACGACACGCTCACCGGCAATACCAGCGCCAATGTGCTCAACGGCGGCGCGGGCAATGATGTCCTGAACGGTGGCGCAGGCAGAGACACTCTCATTGGCGGCCTCGGCAATGATACATTTGTTTTCAACACGCTGCTTGGTGCAGGAAACGTCGATACAATCCAGAGCTACAACGTCGCCAACGACGCCATCCGCCTGGAGAACACCGGCATCTTCGCAGCGCTCACGGCAACGGGGGGCTTGGTTGCCGGGGCCTTCAACACCGGATCGGCGGCAACGCAGGCTGATGACAGGATCGTCTACAACACCGCGACCGGCGCCCTGCTTTATGACGCTGACGGCGCCGGCGGTATTGCCGCGGTGCAGTTTGCCACCCTCACCGGTATCGTTGGCACCCTCACGGCAGCGGACTTCATCGTCATCTGACTTGTCTGCAACCCGCCACAAAGCCGGAGGCGCCGGGCTTGGCGCAACCGCACGCGATGTTCGAGCCGGTCATGCACCATCGTGATGGCTTCAGCGCCCGCCCGCCGCTAAATCAACCGGCATGTTTGTCGACGATCCGCTGCAGCAAGGGCGCATGGCCGGAAAACGACTTCGTCTTCATGCCCGCGACTTTGCCGCCTTCATCCCACAGCCGCACTTTGACGGCTTCCTTATGAAAGGGGTTGCGTCTGAACTCGGCGATCTCGGCCGCGTTCATCGGGCCGCCTTGCAGCGAAAGCGTATGGGCGGAGGCGGTGGACAGCCGGGCGAAGTAGGAGGGATCGGTGGCGCAGAGATAGCGCTTGGCGGCGACATGCAGGCGAACGCATTCGGTGATCACCGGCGGGAAGAACGGCGCCAACACCTCGGCGCCCGCCTCATCGTGATGCTTGTCTTCGGTATCGCTGGGCGAATAGGCGCCAAATTCGCTGGTGAAATGGCCAATGTCATGCAGCAAGGCCGCCGCAATGAGCACGTCACTTGCGCCGTCGGCTGCGGCCAGATGGGCTCCCTGCAGCATGTGCTCGGCCATGGTGACCGGTTCGCCAAGATACTCTTCCGCGCCGCGGCGCTCGAAAATATCCTCAAGAAAAGCCACGATCGACAGCCGGTCGAGTTTCTCCGGTTTCATGCCGCGTTTTCCTTTGACTGTTCATGTTCAATCGCCGCCAGGGTGGACAGGAGCCCGTCCTTGTCGGCGTAGCAACCCTGCAGCCATCTTTTGCCGCTGCCGGCAAAGGCCTTGCGGGCATGAAGCACGCGCGTGTTGTCAACAATGAAGAGTTCTCCGGGCGCAAGCTTGAACTTGACTTCCATCACCGGGTCCTCGATCAGCTCGGCAAAGCGCCGATAGGCGGCATAATAGTCCTGCATGTCGTCAAACGGCACGTCAATTATGGGCGCCGCCGAACGGTTGTTGAAGCGGATGGCGATCAGCTCCCCGTCCGGCGACAGTTCAATCATCGGCCGGCGCGCGCGCAAACGCACGCCGCTTGTTCCGGCGTATTCAAACCGCGCGCAATGCGAGGTCATCAGATCAAAGCCCCGGCGGTTCTCATCGCGCAGTCTGAGTGCGGCCCGGAAACCGTCAACCACGATTGAATCGCCGCCATCAACGCTGTTTTCCAGGCAGGCCAGCAGCTGCAAAGTGGGAACCGGGTCGCGATAGGGATTGTCGGTATGCGCCTGCAGGCCAAGATTGGTATAGGCCAGATTGTTCGGATTGACTTCGGCGCGCACCTCAAACCAGCGGCCGTAATTGGTCTCGCGCACATAGCCGAATAGTTCGGCCACCTTGCACAGCATCCCTGATTGCGGCGGCAAACCCGTCAGTTTGGCAAAACCATAACGGCGCACCGCCGCGAGCCAATGCCCAAGCGTGTTGGGAGACGAGGATATTGCGCTCCATGCGGCGGTTGGCACATGGTTCTGCAACGCACTGTCCCAGGTTTCAATCGAAGGATCGATCCAGCCGTCCGCACTTTCCATCGATCGGTCATAGGCGCATTCCTTCAGCCATCCGGCAGGAAAGATCACCGTCTTGTCCTCTGGCGAAAATGTCACGGAAAGGCTGCCGTCAGCGCGCAACGAGGCCGACTGGATGCTGGTGCTGGCGGGAATGTCAATGAGGCTGACCAATCGCTGGCCATTTACCGGGCTGCGCGTTGCCTCATCGAGCGCGTTGTCGCGCAGCCAGATGGCGTGAAAGCGGGCCGAGGTTCCGTCATTCCAGGTCAGCTCCAGCACCTTGCCGTCCGCTCGTCTGTCCACATTGGTGAGCTTCATCAATTCTCTCTCCTGACAATGGCTTGGCGCCCAACCCGAAGCGGCGCTGTCGCCGGGAACTTGAACATAGCGCAGTGTTTGGGTTAAGTGAAATTATCGTATTTCAACCAAAGGTACGAGTTTTTTTATGGCAACCGATGTCAAGCCTCTCTACTACCTGCCATGGCTTCGAACCTTCGAGGCTGCGGCGAGACGCGAGAATTTCACGCTCGCCGCCCGCGACCTCGGTCTGACCCAGGCCGCTGTCAGCCAGCACCTGCAGCTTCTGGAATCAGCGCTTGGCGAAAAACTCTTCGAGCGCAAGCGGCGCGGCGTGACGCTCACCGCTGCGGGGGCGGCGTTTTTGCCGCATGTGCAATCAGCTTTCAATTCGATCCAGCGCAGCGCCGGCGAGTTGTTTGGAGAAAAGGCCAATATTCGAATTACGGTCAGAAGCCCGATTTCGTTTGCGGTTCTGTGGCTCAGCCCGCGCTTGCCGGGATTGGCGCGCGACCTGCCGCACATCAGCCTTGAGGTGAAGACCATCCAGCTGCCGGCAGACTATGGCGAGGAACCGGGTGATTTCGACATCCGCTTTGGCTCCGGGTCTTTCGCCGGGCGCGAGGCCCTGCGCCTGACGAGCGAACGGCTGGTTCCCGCCGTTGCGCCCGCCTTGCTGAATGGATCTGATCCTGCCGATGCGCTGAAGCGCCTGCCGCTGCTTGGGGTTGCCGGTGCGCGCGAAATGTGGAGGGCGTGGTTTGAATCGGCCAAGCTGCCCTATGCCGCGCCGCCCTTGTTCCGGTTTGACAGTTTCATCGCCGCGCTCGCGGCGGCGGAGGCTGGCGCCGGCGTCCTGCTCGCCTCGCGGCCACTGGTTGACCGGTATCTGGAAGATGGCCGGTTGGTGGCGCTGTCATCGCACGAGCTTGCCGGAGACCATGGCCATTTCCTCACCTGGCGCGCAGGCCGGGTGCTTGACCATGCGCCAAGCGAATTGCTGGACTGGATCGGGGCGCAGTAGTCAACAGGACAGGCTTGATGCTTTTGAATGCCGATGAAATGTCAACAGAAGCCACTGCCACCCGCGCGATTTGTCAAGTCCACGTCAGGTTGAAACCGAGGTGATGATGCTCTTGCCAAACAAGAACAATCGTCTCATAGTGCAACACTGTTGGGGCCGTGAAGTACAATGGCAGGCCACGCGCGAAGTGCTTATATTGTTCGAGACGAGAAGGATTTCCTTCTGTTCGAACGCGGCATCAAGCCGAACAAGCGTCTAACCGCCGAAGAAGTCTTTAGCCTTCAGCGCGAAAACAAAACCTTTCCCTTTGCTTATATCTTCGGCAAGCAAGCCGAAATCAGTCTGCCCCCGGTTAAGGCGCTTGAGGCGCTCGGCGAGGCGATGGCGAACAAGCCTTATGAGCCGGGCGAAAGCGATATTCCCGCAGGCTATACTTATCTCGGGCAGTTCATCTTCCACGACATCACCTTCATGAGCAGCAGCACGAAGCCGGTCAGCAAGCGCACGCCCGCACTCGATCTTGACAGCGTGCTGCCGTTCGACGGCCTGTCCACTCCCCAAACAGGATGCGCCGGTTCGGGTCCGCTCGCGACCGGCTGCACGTCGGGTAGCTTGGTATTGGCGGAAGACTTGCCGCGAAAGCAATCGTCCGCACAAAAGGGTGAGCCGCTCATTGAGGACCGGCGCAATGATGATTTCTTTCCGCTTGGCCAGTGTCATGTCGCTTTGCTGAAATTCTTCAACGCCATCGCCAAAAATGAGGGCTATCCGGCCAAGGTCCCCAAGCCGGACAAAAAGTGGTGGAGGAAAGTCAGGGCTATCTGGCTGCAGCACTTCCAGTCCGTGGTGCTGCACGATTATCTTGCGCGCGTCATCGATCCCTGGACCTATAACGACGTGAAGAACAACGGCCGGCGCATCGTGCGCCCCAATCCGCTTTCGACAGACCCCGTCTGGCTGCCGATCGAATTTGGCGGCGCTGTCGGGCGTTTCGGGCACAGCATGATCAGGGACGGCTATCTGCCTTGGAACAAGATAGAGCAGTTCTCGCCGGTGACCGTCGCCGAGTTCATGAACTACAGTTATGCAAATTCAGGCGACAAGCTCGCATCTTCAGATCACCGGCTACCGGTGAACTGGATCCATAACTGGTTCCAATTGCTCGATTTCTCCAGCACATTCTTCGGCAAGCTCGCAGTCAAGCCGACGCGCGCGGCGCTCATTGACACCAATCTGGCGCCGCTGTTGATGGCGCTTCCGCATTGCCTCTTCGATGATGTCTGCGACGCCCTTGCGCCGCAGAAACCGCCTTTCGGACTACCAACCGAGACGATGAAACGAGGATGGGAACTCGGGCTCGCGACCGCCCAACAGGCAATTGCCGCCGCCAATGCTGCCCTCTTGACGCCGATTTCTTTCCTTGCATCTAGCGAGATACCGGGAACCGACCCCGGTATCGGGTCCGCTTTCGCAAAGTTCCCGGAATTGTCGACTGCTACGCCCCTTTGGTTTTATGTCCTGAGGGAAGCAGAGCACTTCGGCGGCGGAAACCGCCTTGGACCGCTTGGCGGCAGAATTGTGATGGAAACGCTGCACGCGGCGATCGAAGCAAGCCCGGATTCAATCCTCGCCAATCCGGGCTGGCGGCCAACCCTTCCCAGCGTTAACGGCAACTTTTTCACGATGCCTGACCTCGTTGCATTTGCCGGCAAGCCAGACCCGCTCGCCTAAGTACGGAGAACATCATGGCCAAGCTGAAGATCTTTGAGAATAATGACTTCACACAAAAAAAACCGAGCAAAGAGGGATACATCAATGTGGTCAACAATTATGTGTTGAGCCCCACGGTGTTTCACGAATTCAACATGCTCGCCAACAAGAGCACGAGGCCGACAAAACTCACTCAATTTGCTGGACTTGACAAAAACTCGGTGCAACTAAAGGTGTTTCACGAACCAGCCGGAGGCGGTTCTGAGGAGATAAACAACGCCAATTGTGTGATAGCGGTTCACAAAAACAAGCAAAAAGTAAGTGTGGCTGGGTTGCACAATATGACCGTGCCCAAAGATCCTCTTCCCAATGTCAGTTACCTCGACGTTTATGTTAACGCCATTGTCGAACTGCATGGCGATGGGATTGTAAACGGCGAGACTGGCATGCAGCGGGCGTGCAAATTCCTCTTCGGGATCATGCTGCTCACCCGCTGCCGCTGAAAGTTGCGCTGTCGTCATATCATCAACGGCGTCTGACGCAGACCCCTGAGATTAACACCGGCGCTCTCGCCGCCTGCTCCCGCGAAAAGCCGCGTGCGGCCGAAGCGCGGCTTGGAATGGCACAGGGTTGTCGAGATCGCCCTGACCACCGGAAGCCCGATGCTGGGGCGCGTCATGTCGGCGAACCAGAGGTCAATGCCGTGGTGCGCGCAGGCGTCCAGGACTGCTGACAGGCGCGGGGTTTGGGCGGATACTCGCGAAACATGCAGGGGCTCGGGCCGCGTCTTCATGGCCGCATCCAGCGGAGCGGTCGCCATGCTCACCTTCGCCCGCCATTCAGCCCAATTGGGTGCCGCCTCGCCCAGTGCGCGCGCGGCAGTGAGCGACACTTCCATTTGCAACATCTCCGTCAGTGCCGGGATAACGGCCGCCTGCGGTTCAAGGCGTGCGGCAAAGCCGAGGGCGATGTCGCGTCCATCGGGCTCGGCGGAGGCGGCGGCGAAAACCGGGATGCCAAGGTCGGTCGTGATATCGAACAGAAAGGTGCGCCTTGGCCTTGCGGCAAGCCAGACGAGAATGCCGCCTTCATCCGCGACACTTGCGAGATCAACCGGCGCGCGGCGTGTACGGGCATACCACCAGCGCGCGGTGGCGTCGCGCTCGATCAGTTCGAGCACCGCCGCCAGCTTGGCCTCCTTGATTGTTGGACCGGCGGCGCAGCCATTGCTATCGCCGATCGCCACCGCTGCGCGATCGCCCGCCCGCTTTCTGCCAATGAAGGCGAAATCCGCGGGCACGTAGGCGCCGGGTCCGCCATGGGCGTTGTTGACCCTTATCCAGTCGATCGGTTTCCATTTGCCGCGCGGCCCCGGGCGCCAGTCGAAGTCAGCATATCGCTGGTTCCAGCGCGCGCGGTTGCGAATCTGGGCTCTCGACCATCCGTTCAGGGCTTCCGGCAAGATCGCGGCAGGGCCAAGTTCAGTGTCCGTGGCGCTGACAAGGGTTTCGTCCCCCCAGGCGCAACAGGAGGCAAGTTCAGCCGCTTCACCGCAAGCGCTGGCCTTCGAGGCCGCAAGGCTCAAGCCGCGCCCACTCGCCACACGGCCGGATTGCGGCAGTGCTGCCAACGGAAAATCGACCAGTGCCCGCAGAGGCGGACCCGGAAGCGCAATGGCGAAGCGGACCGGCATGCCCATATCGGGTAACTCAATCAGGTCGAAGAGATTTTGAAAGGCTTCCAATTTGCGTTTGTCCCAAGCGGGTAACAATAGACATAACCTACCAAAGCAGCGCACAATAGCGTATCGCTAGTTGAATGCCGGTCGCCATGCAGCCCCAATCGAACCCGCAAGCCCTGAAGGCAATCCTGTTTGCCGATCTTGCCCAGTACAGCCGGTTGACCGCCGCCGGTGAGCTCGCGGCGCTCGATCTGGTCATGCGATGCTTCGAACTGTTCAGGGACCATTGCGCGCACTACCGGGGGGAGTTCATCAAGACGACCGGCGATGGCGTGTTTGTTGTCTTTGACAGCGTGTCCGACGCGATCGACTATGCGATGAGCGTCCAGGCAAAGCTCGCTGGGCTCGCCATGGAATTGCCGCATGCGGGCCGGTTTCGAATCGGATTGCATTTGGGTGACGTGCGGCGGCGGGACGGAGACGTATTCGGCCACGCGGTGAATGTGGCCGCGCGTGTTGAAACGCAGGCAGAGCCCGGCGGGCTTTGCGTAACAGAGGATGTTTACCGGGCGGCGCGCAATACGACACGCTATGTGTTTCGCTTTGCCGGTCGAAGGGTGCTGAAGAACATCCCCGGCATGGTCTCTCTCTACCACGTGACATCGCCCCAAAATACCGGTGCCCTGCCCGAGCCTGACCACTTGTCCATCACCGTGATCGACGGGCTTGCGATCCAGACGGCTGATGGCGAACCGGTTGAGGTGCGCTCCCGCAAAGCGCAGGCGCTGATTGGCTATCTGGCGCTTTCCAGCGGCTTCAGGGATTTGCAGCAACGTATCGCAGCGCTTTTGTGGCCTGACCGCCCTGCCGGGGAAGCGCGAAATGCCCTGAACCAATGCCTGCGCCAGGCAGGCAAGGCGCTGGCAGGAGGCCCCATAGAGGCGGAATTGCCGCGCGGCAATTATGCCGGCATCGACCCGTCGCGCGTGATCGTCGATGTGATTCGCATCCTCAATGACTTGACTGAAGGGGTCATCGACGAATCCCTCTTGCGCCGGCCGGACTGGCCCGAGGCGATACTCTATGGTTTCGAAAGCGTCAGCAGTCTTTACAAAGCCTGGCTGAGCGTCACCCGGCACAATTATCGCGATCGCGCGCAAGAGGCGCTTGAGGACCTGCTTCAGCGCTTTGATGCAAACGAAGCCGTCGTGAAACACGCAGCCGCCGCCTTGCTGATGCTCGAACCCTCCCATGAAGGCGCCGTTCGTTGCCTGATGCGCCATCATTCCGCAACCCACAACAATGCTGCAGCGATGCGGGTCTTCGCCGCTTTCTCCGCCACTCTTCGCGAACGTTACCAGCTCGAACCCAGCACTGAAACGGCTGCGCTGGCGGCAAGCCTTTCCGGACCGGTGCAGCTGCGCGAACGGGACAGAACGCCCCGGGACCGTCCCCCGGTCATTGCAGTCGGCCCCTTTGTTTCCCATGGCGCAAGTATTGCCGCACTTTCTTCCGGCTTTCGCTCCGAACTGATCATGAACCTGTCGAAGTTTCGCGAATTGACAGTTATCGATCTGCGGGACGAAAGCAGCGCCCCGGATGTGGACTACGTTTTCAGGGCCGAAGGGGCGGAGGCGCAAGACGGCTTCCGGCTCTTCGTTTCACTGGAAGAACCGGTGGCGCGCAGGATTGTCTGGAGCGATTCTTACGAACTGTCGCTTGCCGGCTGGCTCAGCCTGCAGCGCAAGCTCGTCGGGCGAATTGCCGCCAATGTGGAAGTCTATCTTTCACACGACCGGCTGGCGCGTTCGTTGCAGGAATTGCCGGAAAACCTCGGCGCTTACGATGCATGGCTTCGCGGCGAGCATTTGCTGTCGCACTGGTCTGCCCAGTCCGAGGACGAAGCGGAAAAGCTGTTCGGGCAAGCGATCAAAGAGGCCCCCGGTTTCGCGCCGGCCTATGCGAGCCTGGCAAGCGTCTACAACTCGCGCCGCTTCATCAGGCCCGGGCTCCCGCGCGAACCGGAAACACAGAAGCGGGCACTCGAGCTTGCCGGACGCGCAGTTGAACTTGATCCCCTTGACGCACGCAATCATATGGTGGTCGCATGGTCCGCGGCGATGGCGCAAAGCTTCGAACAGGCTGAACTGCACTATGAGCTTGCTTGTGAGCTCAATCCCAATGACCCGAAGATCATTGTCTCCGCTGCACTTGGACTGGCCTTTATGGGGCGTGTCGATCCGGCAATGAATCTGCTGCATCATGCCTTGACACTGACCTCGCTGGTGCCGGGCTATCAATGGTCTCACATCGCGACCACGCGATTTCTCGCTGGTGATTACATCGGCGCGGTCGAGGCGGCCGACAGATCACAAAACCTGATTGTCGACACGCCCGGTTGGAAAGCTGCGGCCTTGAACAAACTTGGCAGGACCGGGGAAGGCCGCGCAGCGCTTGCGCAATTGCAGCAATCAGTCTCCATCGCCTGGGCCGGGCCTTCTCCCCCTTCGCGTGACGATGTTCTTGACTGGTTCCTCAACGCCTTTCCGCTCAGGCATGAAAGTGACAAGCTCGGCCTTGCCGCTCTTTTGCGGCTTGACTGATGCTGGCCCGCGCGATGGATCAAGCAATGTCCCCGTCAAGAGGCACGCAGGTTACGCCCGTCATCGTCCGCCAGCATCCGGAAAATCTTGTCGCGCTCTGAATGCACCAGCAGCAGCGCCAGATCGCCGGGCGTCAACAGATTGAGAATCGCCGCAGCACCCGCCGACGGCGAGGGCACAATCAGAACGTTGTCGTCAGCCATGCCGTGACCAATACAAGCCTCCTTGATCAGCCGGGTCACCTCGCCCAACTCACGTCCGCGCAGATAGTCGGGCAGTTCGGCGGCAGCGACGATGTCGGGGTTGAACGCAAAGGCGCCGGTCGCCAGATCGCGGATATCCTGATCCGACCGGTCACCGGCAAGGCTGAGCATGATGAAACGTCTTTTGGCCGGAACCGCCGCCATGGCGCTGGTCACCGCCGCGATCGAATGCGGATTATGGGCGAAATCGACAAAGACCCGCGCGCCGCGATACGAGAACTCGTTGCAGCGGCCGGGATTGTCGATTGGATCGCTCTGGAACCCGGAAATCCCGGTCTTGATCGAGCGCTCGTCAATGCCCAGCGCCCGGCTGACGCAAACCGCCGCCAGCGCGTTTTCAATATTGTACCGTGCCGCCCCGCCCATCGCGATCGGGATGTCGCTGACCTCGATGACCGGAATTGGCCGGACACCGTCAAAGAACACCAGCGCCGCCCCGTCAAGCCAGGCGCAAGGTGTGCCGGCGGCGCAGGCATCACGTATCTGCGGCGTGTTCGGGTCAAGCGAGAACCAGCATTTCTTGCCAGGAGTGCGCGCCGCCTCAGTCACGACAAACGCATCATCGGCGTTCAGCACCAGAACGCCGGTTTCGGTCAGGGCCCGGTGGACGGAAAACTTGACTGTTGCGAGTTCAGCGACAGTATTGACGCCGTATTGGCCGAGATGATCGGCGGCAACATTCAGGACTGCCGCAACTTGCGCCCGCCGCAGCGGCAGGCCGCGCCGCAATATGCCGCCGCGCGCGACTTCCAGAAACCCCATTTCCAGCCGTCGGTCGCGCAGCAGCAATCGTCCGCCGTTCGGGCCGGAAAAATCGCCTCGATCCAGCACGTCATCGCCGACCCGGACCAGTTCTGTCGAGGTCAGGCCGGAAACCCTGCCTGCCGCCTTGGCGATCGCCGCACAGAGGCGCGTGGTTGTGGTCTTGCCGTTGGTGCCGGTGATTACGGCGACCGGCACGTTCCGGAGCCGGGACCAATCAACCTCGTCAGGGGTGGGAAGAGCGGTGACGGGCCAGGTTTGCGACCCTGTGCCATGGCCCAGTGACAGCGCCTCGTCATCGCAGAGCGTGTCGATGCCGCGCGCCGCTGACGCATTGATCAGGGCGACCAGCGGCGGGTTGGCTTCGCGCGCCATTACCGGCGTCAGATCGGCAATCATGCGGCCAAAATCGCCGGGTTGCGACCCCAGCAACTCCGACGCACAAAAATGCCAGGCTGTCTCGGC
>JANNRN010000157.1:0-8070 GCA_031401375.1 Phyllobacteriaceae bacterium
CAGCCCCGCTGCGCCGACAATGATGCGCCACCAGGCAAAGACCGCAAAGCCGCTGCGGCTGATATAGTCGAGCACGTGGCGCACCACGAAAACCCCCATCAGGAAAGCCGCGATGAAGCCAATGGCGATGATGCCGAAATCATCCACGGTCAGGATGCCGCGGTTCTTGAAAAGATCATAGGCAAAGGCGCCGGCCATTGTCGGCATGGCGAGAAAGAACGAGAATTCGGCGGCGGTGCGTTTGTCAGCGCCCATCAACAGCGCGCCGACAATGGTCGCCCCCGAGCGCGACGTTCCCGGCACCAGGGCAAGGCACTGGAACAGGCCGATCTTGAGGCACAGCGACAGAGGAAAATCCATGATGTCGGTGTAGCGCGGGGTCAGCCGCATGCGCTCGACGGCCAAGAGGATCACGCCGCCGATGAGCAACATGGTGCAAATGAGCACCGGCGATTCGAACAGGATTGTCTTGATGATCTTGTGCCCGAAGGCGCCAAGAATGGCTGCGGGAAGGAAAGCGAGAAGAATCCCGATCACGAACCGGCGTGTGCGCACATTGGTTGGCAATTCCAGGAGCATTTGCCAGAGCCGCGAAAAATACACTGAAAGGATCGCA
The DNA here is from genome assembly GCA_031401375.1 of Phyllobacteriaceae bacterium. Classification (GTDB taxonomy): domain Bacteria; phylum Pseudomonadota; class Alphaproteobacteria; order Rhizobiales; family Rhizobiaceae; genus JANOYJ01. Next base: position 617 of record JANNRN010000157.1, read on the forward strand.
AGGATTGCGCCGAGCTGAATGACGATCTCGAAAACCTTGCCCTTGGACTCAAACCCCAGAAAATGTCCCGCCAAAAGGATGTGGCCGGTGGACGAGACCGGGATAAACTCTGTCAGGCCTTCCAGAAGGCCAAGAAAAGCCGCCTCGATCCCGGTGACGATGTCCATGCGATCCCTCAAAAATCGTGCTGCCAGGATTGCTTGTCACCCGAGCCGGATGTGCCTATAGCTGATTCACACTATTCGGGGAATCCACCATCAGAGATGATTTGACGGGCACGCGCCCTGAGCTCCTGGCTTTTTTTCAATGCTGACCTTGTTTCACAACATCATGTCCACTCCATCGCGGTTTGTGCGCCTGGCATTGGCCGAATACGACGTGGAAGCCATGCTGATCGACGAGCGGCCATGGGCCAAACGGCGTGAGTTTCTGGCGATCAATCCTGCAGGAACCCTGCCGGTCCTGCTTGCCGAGCATAACCGCGTTGTAGCGGGCGGCATGGTGATCGCTGAATACCTGGACGAGACGCGCGGCGTCTTGAAGCGTGACAAGCGGCTCTTTGCCGAGGATCCGCTTGAGCGCGCGGAGATTCGCCGCTTGTGCGACTGGTATTTGAACAAGCTCGAATACGAGGTCACCCGGCATTTCGTGCGCGAACGTGTGTTCAAACTGCAAATGACGGTCGAAGAGGGCGGCGGCGCGCCTGATTCGTCGGCGCTTCGCGCGGCGCGCAACAATAGCAAGCAGCACATCAAATACCTCAACTGGCTCGCCGGAACCCGCAACTGGCTCGCAGGACCCAGAATCTCGTATGCTGATCTATCCGCCGCCGCCGCCATCTCCATTCTGGATTATCTCGGCGAGATTGACTGGAAAGGTGCGCCAGCCGCGCGCGACTGGTATGTGCGGATGAAGTCGCGGCCCTCGTTTCGCGCGCTATTGGGCGACCGCGTGCGCGGCCTCAATCCGGCCGCACATTATGCAGACCTCGATTTCTAGGCGCGCCAGGCCCAGTGTTTCAGAATTCTTGAAACAGGAAGCTGCAAGCCATGGTTTTGACGTTGTCGGCGTGACGTCGCCGCTTGGCGTTGGTGAGGCCGGCGCGCACCTGAAGACGTTCGTTTCCGAAGGCCGTCACGGCACCATGCGCTGGATTGAGGAAAGGCTCGAACAACGGGCCGATCCAGTTGCGCTATGGCCGGATGTCAAGAGCATCGTGATGTTCGGGCTCAACTACGGACCCGGCGAGGATCCGCTCGCGACACTTTCGCAAAAGACCAGGGCGACGATTTCCGTTTATGCGCGCAACCGCGACTATCACCAGCTAATCAAGGGGCGGCTGAAGACCATTGCCGGACGGTTGAAGCGGCTGACCGGCAGGCAAGTTAAAGTGTTTGTCGATACGGCGCCCGTCATGGAAAAGCCGCTGGCCGAAGCAGCGGGGATCGGCTGGCAAGGCAAACACACCAATCTTGTGAGCCGGGAGCTGGGGTCCTGGCTGTTTCTCGGCAGCATTTTCAGCGCAGCCGAAATTCCGGCGGACAATCGGGAAAGCGACCATTGCGGCAATTGCCGCGCCTGTCTCGACATCTGTCCGACCAAGGCGTTTCCGGCGCCCTATCAACTTGATGCGCGGCGCTGCATTTCCTACCTGACGATTGAGCACGCGGGTCCCATTCCGCTTGAGTTCCGGGCCGCCATCGGCAACCGGATCTACGGCTGCGACGATTGTCTTGCCGTGTGTCCGTGGAACAAGTTTGCCCAAACCGCAAAGGAAACAAAACTGCAGGCGCGCGATGAATTGAAATCACCGCCGATCAATGAGTTGCTCAGCCTTGATGAGCCGGCCTTCCGCAAGATGTTTACCGGCTCTGCGATCAAGCGGGCAGGTCACGAGCGGTTCATCCGCAACGTGCTGATCGCGGCCGGCAACAGCGCGGACAAGCAGCTCGGGCCGGCAGTTTCGCTGCGTCTTGAGGATGCAAGCCCTGTCATCCGGGGAACCGCGGTCTGGGCATTTACGCAACTTTCGAGCCCGCAGGAGATTGCCAAAGCCGGCGCCAGGCATCAGTCAGGTGAGAAGGACCAGGCGGTGCGCGCGGAATGGTCGCTGGCATTGACGGATGAGCGGAGCAATCGGCCTTGAACCTGTTGATTTTTGGCGTTGGTTTTTCAGGACTGGAAATTGCCAGGGCGGCACTTGCACAAGGCGCGCGCGTATCGGGGACCACGCGAAGCGCGGAAAAGGCCGCAAGGCTTGCGGCGCGCGGTATTGAGCCGCTTGTCTTTGCGGAAGGCGCCGATCTTGACCCGATAAAGCAGCGCCTGAAAACGGTGACGCATCTGGTGGCAGGCATTGCGCCTGACCGAAGCGGCGATCCGGTGCTGAACGCGTTGCGCCCGGTTATCGCTCACGAGATGCCCGGCCTTGAATGGGTTGGCTACCTGTCGACAGTCGGCGTTTATGGTGATCACAACGGAGCATGGGTGAGCGAGGAGACAGTGTGCCAGCCGGTGTCAGCGCGCTCGCGCGAGCGGCTGAAGGCTGAAGAGGGCTGGCTGGGGCTTTGCCAAGAGATTGACAAGCCTTTGGCCATCCTGCGGCTTTCGGGCATTTACGGGCCGGGCCGCAACACATTTGTCAATCTCGCCAACGGGACGGCGAGGCGAATCATCAAGCCCGGCCAGTTTTTCAACCGCATCCATGCCGCAGATATTGCCGGCGCGGCGCTGATGCTGGCGGAGCGCTTGAAGGCCGGACTGTTCAACGTGACCGACGATGAACCGGCGCCGCCGCAGGACGTCGTGACCTATGCCGCAAAGCTGATGGGCGTGATCCCGCCGCCTGAAATTGCCTATGACGAGGCTGAAATGTCTGAAATGGCGCGTTCCTTCTACGGTGAGGTCAAGCGCGTCTCAAATGCCAGAATCCGGCAGACGGGCTATGATTTCCACTTTCCGAACTACCGCAGCGCCCTTGATGACATGTGGCAAAATCACAACTGGAAGTGATGAGGTTCAGCCTGTTCAGAATTCGGTAATCATAATATCGTCAGGGTGAATCACACGAAATCTGCCGGGGGCATCAATGAGACTGTCGGGATTTGCACGAGCGGCGCTGGCAGCACTGGCATTGCTTTTGAGCGCGCCCGCGCATGCCGAGACGCCTGCAAAGGAACTGTTCGGCGCGCAGAAACTGCCTGCAAAGCTGGCGCCGGGATCGGTCGGCTTTTACTCCAAGGGCTGTCTGGCCGGCGGAGTGGCGATACCGATCGACGGGCCGTACTGGCAGGTCATGCGGCTTTCACGCAACCGCAACTGGGGCCATCCCAATCTGATCGCGCTGCTCGAAAAACTCGCGGCGGATGGCGCCAAGGCCGGCTGGCCCGGCCTCATGGTGGGCGACATTTCGCAGCCGCGCGGCGGGCCCATGCTGAGCGGCCATGCCTCGCATCAGATCGGGCTGGACGCGGACGTCTGGCTGACGCCAATGCCGAACCGCCGGCTGACAGCGACCGAGCGCGAGGACGTGAGCGCGACGTCCATGCTTAAAGGCGATTCGCTATACGTTGATCCCAGCATCTGGACACCGGCACATGCGGCAATTTTGAAACAGGCGGCAAGCTACGGTCAGGTCGAGCGGATTCTGGTGCATCCCGGCATCAAGAAGAAACTCTGCGATACGGTGAAGGGCGACCGCGCCTGGTTGTCGAAAATCCGGCCGTATTGGGGTCATCATTACCATTTCCACCTTCGCATCAAATGCCAGCAGGGATCGCCCGGCTGCAAGGGTCAGGAAAAGGTTGCGGCGGGCGAGGGTTGTGATGATGCGCTGGCCTGGTGGTTTACCGACGAGCCGTGGAAGCCCGCAAAAAAATCCGACAAGCCGGTGAAAAAGAAAAAGCCGGTCTTGCTTTCCGATCTGCCCGCGGCCTGCGCACAAGTGCTGGAAGCGCCGGCGGCGACCGGAAACTAGTTGACGGCTGGTGCGCCCACGCCAAAGCCGATGGCTCAGCGTCCTTGCCACAAAGCAAGTGTCTTTGGAGTGGAGCAATTTGCCGCGACGGAAAATTGCATTAGAGCATTTCCGCTTTTGATGGAATCATCAAAAGCAAAGGACAATGCGACAACTCAAGGACTAGGAGCGTATCGGCGTTTCCGTGAAACGCTGATACGCTCTAGATAAGGCGGACGGCAGGGCAGGCCTGCATTTTCGTGAAGAGCGCCGGAAAGTGACAAAACCAAGCAATGATCAAAACCCATACTGACACGTCTTCGATCCTTTTGGAAAAAGTCGCCGACTGGCTGATGCGATCCGCATTGGCCGGGGAAGACCTTGAAACAATCGTGCGCGGATTTTGTGAACGGCTGGCGGCGGCGGGCTTGCCGTTGGCGCGTATCCACCTGACGTTCTCCGTGCTGCATCCGCTCTACCGCGCCACCGGCTTCACGTGGTTTCGTGGCCAGGGATTGCACGTCGAGGGCTATCGCCATGTGCAGGGCAACGAAACGGACCGCTTTACGCGCAGTCCGTATTTCTATCTGCTCACCAACAAGCTTGACCATTTGCGCCGGCGCCTCAGCTCCTCCGGCCCGTGCGAATTCCCGATATTCGATGAATTCAAGCAGCTGGGCCTGACGGACTATCTGGCTTTCTCGCATTCATTCGACAGTGATACCGGGCAGGGCATGATGGGTTCCTGGTCAACCGATCGCGTCGAGGGGTTCGATGACGACACGATATCCGCGCTGCTGCGCATCCAGAACCAGCTTGCCGCAGCGGCCAAGATGGCAGTGCTTGGCAAGCTCGCCGAGAACATGCTGACAACCTATCTTGGCCATGGTGCGGGCAAACGTGTGTTGAGCGGGCAAATCAAACGCGGAGACGGCGAAACGGTGCGGGCCGCCCTCGTCATGGCGGACATGCGCGATTCAACGGTGCTGGCGGAAAAACAAGGGCGGCAGATTTTCATCGACACGCTCAATCAGTTCTTTGACACGGTCGCGACCCCATTCAATCGCGGCGGCGGCCAGATACTCAGCTTTATCGGTGACGGATTTCTTGCTGTCTATCCGTGCGACCGGCACAAGGCCCCGTCGCAGATTGCCTGCCGCGCGGCGCTTGCGGCAGCTCAATTGGCCGAGGCGCGCATGGCTGAACTCAACCGCGACCGCAAGCGCAAGGGTCTTTGGCAAATCGGCTACGGTATCGGTCTTCATGTAGGCAATGTGATGTTTGGAAATGTCGGGCTGAGCGACCGTTTGACATTCTCGGTGTTTGGCACGGCGGTGAACGAGGTGGCGCGGCTGCAAACGCTGACCAAGGAGTTTTCGACTGAAATCGTGGCAAGCCACGAATTTGCGAAATACTGTGGCGGAGAATGGGAAATGCAGGGAACAGAGAAACTTCGGGGTGTCGAGAGGCCCGTCAGAGTGCTCTCACCGGGCGCCGAGGGATTGTCGGTTGCCGAAGCCGTCGAGGCCGTCGAGCGCGTTGAAGAAGGATTGTCGGATGCTGAACATTTGGTCATTCTGCACCGGGAATCGCAAAAACCTGCAAACAGGACAAGTATTCAATGAGCCGCAAACAGTTTTGGGTTCTTGCTCTTGCCGCATTTCTCGCTGTTTCAAGCGGAGGAGTTACGATGGCGTTTGAGGACGTGCTAGTCGACGGATTCGATGGTCCCGATTTCGCGCCGGAGGGGGGTCTCTATTACAAGGAAAACTTCGAACAGAGTGCCGGTACCGTCGAGTTCCAGAAAGACGTCACACGCAACGGCGGCGGCGCGCTGAAACTCTCGATCAAGCCGCTCTGTCCCGCAGCTGAGGAGGGATGCAGCGAGCGCGCGGAAATCTGGGAGAAGACCGCACTGCGCGTGCCGTATGATCAAGGCGTTTGGTATGGATTTTCAGTCAAGTTCGCCGACCCGGTCCCTGCGGATGACCATCGCTATCTCATCGCCCAGTGGAAGCGGGAGATCGAACCCGGCGCGGACGGTGATTTCAGCCCGTTCCTCGCACTCAGGCTCAGGAAGGGAAAACTCTTCGCGACGGTTGAAACCAACTATCACCCGGCTGAAGCGCAAGCCAGCGGTGCGGCGGCAGGATCTTGCCCGTCCGAAAGTACGCCCGTGTGGCTGAGGCCGGAAACCAACCAGATGCGCGCGCTGGTCGCCACGACCGCGGATTGGGAGTTGGAAGATGGCGAATTGTTCCATGCCTGCACAGGCAAGATCACCGTCATTGACCGCGGCAACAAGCTGCCGGATCCGCGATCCGGCTGGATTGACTTTGCGATCTACACAAAGCCTGGCCCTGATGGCACCGGCCATATCGAACTGTTCGCCAACGGAAAATGGATCACGACCATCAAGGGTCATATCGGACATGCGGACAAGGGCCTGGGAAAGAACCAGTACTTCAAGTTTGGCCCGTATCGCGCGGCGCACGACACTCACTGGACCTTGTATTATGATGACTTCCGCCGCTCTCTTCACTGCGCCGATGTGCTCAAGAACGGGATATGCCCGTTCTGACGCGGACGCGGCGCCGGTTCCCGGGCATTGTGTAATTGGGCTGAACCATGCTTGCATGTTTGACGCGGCCATTTGGCTTTGCCATGAACAAGATTGCCACGTGGTTTTATGAGCACCGGAAGCGGAAGAAAACCGCATCAGATGGCCGCGAGATTGAATTGGGACAGACACTTAGTGCGTATCCGCGTTTCCGTGAAATGCTGATGCGATCAAGACGGAACCATATCTCGTGTTTGTGAAGTGGTTTGAGCATTCGGCCGGGGTGAACTTGCCGACTTTCTTCAGTGCGCCGTTCAGTTTTGGACCGGCATAGCCGCCATCGGCAAAGATGTGGCGCAGCCATGGCCAGCGCTTGAGAATGGATTTGAGAGCCATTGGCGCGGCGTCGAGGTCATGCATGCCAGCACTGTGAACAACCAGTCCGGCCAAGATCCCGCCGGTGTCGGTTGCGCGCGGGCGGCCAAGACGGCTTGCCAGCGCAAGCACCGGCTCCGGCAAAGCCCCATTGCGCATCGCTCAAATCGCTTGCATACCGCCGCTTCGGCGGCTCATATTGCCTGCTGGTGATATCAGTTCAGGCCATCGCTATCTCTTTCGAATCTTCGCAAATCCGATGAAATCACAACCTATTGATATCACTCAACTCTTTTTCGTTCAGGCGGCTCGGTGCGGTAAAATGGAAGTCGCGCGGCAATCAGGCACATCTTGGCGGCGACACGATTTCAATCGAGGCCTCGGCGCCGATCAAGCGAATGGAAATGCTGGTTGGAAAAGAGCCGCGCTGCTACATGCGCATGACTGAGACGCCGATGCTTGCGGTGGAGCTGGCCGACGCCGGCAATGTGACGACAAGATATGAATGGAAGTCATGAAAATCCTCTATTTTCACCAGCATTTCTCAACTCCTGCGGGGGCAAC
>JANNRN010000158.1:0-9417 GCA_031401375.1 Phyllobacteriaceae bacterium
GAGAGGTATGCCGGTGCTGTCTACATCCAGCACAATCCCCATGTGGCGGATGGCAAAGCGGCATTCATTGACTATTTCGAACAGATGGCCCGCGAATACCCCGGCAAGACAGTGCACTTCAAGCGGGCCATTGCGGAGGACAATTTTGTTGTGCTGCATTGCCAACAGATATGGCCGGGCAGCGACGATTATGCAGGCATCGACATTTTTCGGTTTGATGACGCCGGGAAAATTGTCGAGCATTGGGACGTGCTTCAGGTCATCTTGGACGGCTCCAAGAACGACAACGGTCTTTTCTGAAAACCCAATTGGCAAAATGGTCAAAATGTCCCGCGTGGCGCAGGTTGTCCCGAGGCGCTATGATGAGCCCCAAACGCCTGGCCGTACCACCAAAGCGCGTCCCAGTTCTCCGCGTCACCACCACGGGCGCCTGCTATACGGACTCCAAAGCGCATTCGGTTGACCTTCGCGGCTGACGGGATCTCTATCAGATGCAGGCACTTCCGGTTCTAAGTGTCTGTCCCATAAGCTATTCTCCTACGAGCTGCTTGCTTGGCAGCTGGCAGGCCGGATGCCTGCCAGCAAATAGATTTCGGACTCGGGGCCGAGTTGCCCGCTTGTCACCCCAAAGGTCATTTTACTGTCACAACGATCTTGCCGACGGCGTGGCCAGTATCCAGTTTGGCGTAGGCGTCGGCAATTTTGGCCAGCGGGAAAGTGGTGTCAACTATCGGTTTGACCTTGCCGCCATCGATCAGCGTTGCGATCTGTGCGAGCTGCGCACCATTGGGCGTCATGAAAAACGCCTCGAAACGCACGCCGAATTTGTGCGCAAGCCCTTCGGTGTCCTGCCCCTTGATCGACACAAGGCATCCGCCTTTCTTCAGGACGCTGAATGAGCGATTCATAGTTTCTCCACCCAACATGTCGAACACGACATCATAGTCAGAGACTTTATCCTCAAATTTCTGCGTTTTGTAGTCGATCAAAAGATCAGCGCCCAAACTCCGGACAAAATCGGCGTTTCGCGCGCTGACGGTCGTGGCGACATATGCGCCCGCGTATTTTGCAATCTGGATAGCCAGCGTGCCTACACCGCCTGAGCCTGCATGGATCAGAACTTTCTGGCCCTGCCTCAGATCAGCTTTGTCGAAAAGGGCTTGCCACGCCGTCAAACCCGCCAGCGGCACAGAGGCAGCCTGCGCGTGGCTGACGGTCTTTGGCTTTTGCGCAAGTTCGACTTCTTTGACCCGCGCGAATTGCGCCAGAGATCCGGAATCGGCTTGATTGGGGCGCGCGAATACCTCGTCACCTATCTTGAAGCCCTTAACTTCTGCGCCCACCTCGCTGACGACCCCGGACAAGTCGTATCCCATCACATAAGGAAAGCTGATCGGGAACATCTGTTTTAGGTAGCCTGCACGCAGAATGCTATCAATTGGGTTCAGACCTGCCGCGTAAACTTCAACGAGGACGGAGTCTGCCGCCAAATCGGGTTTGGCGACTTCGGTTATCACAACCTCAGCGGCGTAATCTGTAATAGTTGCGGCTTTCATGGTGTCTTTCCTTTCATGATGAATCGGGGATTTGTTCAACCTTTACTAAGCAGACTGGATTAGGCCAGAGAACTGTAGCGCCAAGCGCGTCACAGGAACGGATATTGAGCCAATGTGCGCTTATGCCCTCAATAGCGAACGTTATCGCCGCTCTCCTTCTTGAGCCCCACCCGCTCGGCCTGACCGCCAAACCACGCCCTCACCCCGTCACCAACCCGTCCCCCACCACGATTTGCCGCCTGCAGGTCGCAGCGATCTTTTCGTCATGGGTCGAGATCAGGAACGTCGTCCCCTCGTCCCGGTTGATCTGGCCGATCAATTCCATCACCTGGCTGGCTGAGGCGCGGTCGAGGTTTCCAGTGGGTTCATCCGCCAGCACCAGTTCGGGGCTGTTCATCAGCGCACGGGCCACCGCGACCCGTTGTTTCTGCCCGCCCGACAGATTGGTTGACGGAAAATCGACGCGGTCGGCCAGCCCCATCCGCACCAGCAGATCGCGCCCTCGCGCGCGGGCCGCAGCCGTTTCGCGCCCTTCGCGCACGGCGGTGGGAAAGATCACGTTTTCAAGGGCCGTGAAATCGGGCAACAGGTTATGGAACTGGAACACGAACCCGATATGAAGGTTGCGAAATTCGGTCAGGGCTGCGTCATTGGCTGCACTCAGATCCGTGCCCAGCATGGTGTGACGGCCCGAGGTCGGCTGCATCAGGGTGCCAAGGATGGTCAGCAATGTGCTTTTGCCCGACCCTGATGGTCCGAGCAAAGCTGCCAGCTCACCCGTGTCCATGCGCAGCGACAGCCCGCGCAACACGCGCGTTTCCGCCTCGCCCGACCCGAAGGTCTTGACCAGACCCTGCACTTCCAGAAGTGCTGTCATTGGCCAATCGCCGTCACAGGATCCACCCGCGCCGCTGACCGCGCGGGCAGGATTGCAGCCAGAATGGCAATGGCGATGGTCAGCAGAATCGCCAATCCGAACGCACCTTCGGTGATGTCGATCGGCATGACAGACGGATGCGCGGAATCGCGTGGCGGAAAGGCGGACAGGACCAGATAACCCAGGCCCGCCCCCGACAGCCCGCCCAGGACACCAACCAATGCGCCCTGAGTCACAAACACAAACACCACAAACCGCCGGCTCGCCCCCATCGCCCGCATGATCCCGATCTCCGCGCGGCGGCGATATGTGGACAGCATCAGCGAAGACGCAATGCCGATCACGATCGACACCATGGCAAAGGTCTTGAGCAACAACCCCGTCTGGCCTTGCGCCTTCAGTGCCGACAGCACTTCTGCGCCCTGCTTGGTCCAGGATTCTGCGGCAAGGCCGGTTATGGCGGTGATCCGCGCGGCGGTGGCGTCGGAGGCAAAGAGATCGCCCAGTTTGATCTCGATCCGCGTCACCCCTTGTGGCTGCGCAAACAGGGTCCGTGCCGTGTTCAGGCTGACATAGGCGCTGGCGCTGTCGATACCCCCTTGGCCAAGCTCATAAATGCCCGACACCGTCAGCACCGCGTTGATCCCTTGGGCCGAATCCAGCCGGATCGTATCGCCGACCGACAGGTCCAGATCCTCGGCCAGGGTCTTGCCGATCATGACCAGCCCGGTGCCCAGCTGCGTTGTCCCGGCGATCAGGTACGTATCCAACCGGATGACTGCCGATTCCAGGCCCGGCTCGACCCCGGTGACGGCCACTTGGCTGACCTGGCCCCCGCGCGTCATGAACCCGGTGCCGTTGACCTGTGGCGACACCGCGACCACGCCGGGCAAGGCTGCGATCATTGGCACAAACGTTGCCGTGTCATTCAGCGCCGCCTGCCGCAGACTGGATTTTTCCTGCGCCAGAAGAATGACCCCGGCCCCCTGCGCAATCAGCAATTCAGGGTCGGCAACCTCGGCCGTTATGGTCACATGGCTCAGATCACCTGCAATGGTGCGCAAGATGTAATTCGCAAGCCCGCCGATCAGCGCGCTCATGAAGATGAAGATGAACACGCCCAAGGCCACGCCGACAATCAAAAGCGCAGACTGCGCCTTACTTGACAGCAAATACCGCAAAGCAATTTTGATCGCGTAGAGCATTCAGGGGCCGGGCACGGCGATGGGCTTCCCATCCGACAGACCGGTCGCATCAGTGATGACGGCCTCACCCGCCGTCAGTCCCTGGGTCACTTGCAGCCGGGCTGCGGGCCAATTGACAACGGTGACGGCGCGGCGCACCGCCTGATTGGCCACCGCCACGAACACAGCTGCGCCTGTGGCATCCGTAACCAGCGCCGCCCGGGGGACCGAGATTGCCGCATCTTGGCTGTCAACAATGATATTTGCCGTGACCGTCAGGCCAACCGGAGCGGCGACGGGCTTGTCAAGGGCGATCTTGACCGCGAGCCCGCCTGTGGCTGCATCCACTTGGGGGGCGACAAAGCTGACGCTGCCCTCAAGCTTGGCGGTTTCCCCAGTCAATTGCAAGACAGCAGGCAAGCCGGGAATGATCTGGGCCGCATAAGCTTCGTCCACATCGGTCTCGACAACCAGTTGTGCAAGGTCGGCTACAGTGAACATCACGACAGTCGCATCAATCACTTGCCCTACTTCGGCGTTGCGGTTCAAGACCGTGCCCGCCATCGGAGCGACCATCGTGTATTTGGCCAGTTCGATCTGCGCCTGATCAAACAGCGCCGTCATACGGGCAACCTCTTGGGCCGCCTGCTGTTGCACGGTCCGCGCATCCTCCAGCGCCGTGCGCGCGATGATGCCGCCCAAGGCCTTGGCCCGCGCAAAGTTGGCATCGGCCTGCGCTTGCGCCACCAGACCCGCCTCCAGACCGGCTTTGGCCTGCCGAACAGCCGCCTGCTGCTTGATCGGATCGACGCGGGCCAGAACATCGCCCAGCGTGACGACCCCGCCCTCGTCTACAAGAACCGCCATCACTTCGCCGCCGACCGTGGATTTCACATCGACCCGGTGCAGCGGCGCCACCCGCCCGTTCACTGCCAGAACCCGCATCAACGGGCCGGGGGTGACGGTTTCAATCGTCACCGCCAGACCCGTGCTTACCCATGGCTGAAAATACCACAGTGCGGCCGCCGCCGCAAAAGTGGCTGCCAAGCCCCCGGCCCATATCCAGCGTGTCCATGTGACGGGTGATTGGATTGCATCGGGAGGCGGGACATACACAACCGGGGCCGCAAAGTGATCGGATTTAGCCAAGACGGCTGGCTCAGAAGGCGTTTCGGCCGTGGCGTCGCCTTCGTCCGCCACAGTTGGATTTGGCGCGGGTTGGCGGCTGGGTGGTTTCGGATTTTTGACCATCAGCACATTGCCGATCTTTCCATGGGACAGAGATTGAGTTGATCCTAAGTATTCCAGGGCCCGTCACACTGATATCGATCAATAGGCTTAAGCGGTGTTGTCACAGTAACTTTTGCTGAAGCAAGTGCGGGCCACCGCTTTCCGCCGCTGAGCTTGCGGCTGGTTGAGGAATTGCTGCTCGCGCGCGGTATCGTGGTCTCGTACGAACCATCCGCCTAAGTCAGAAGTCACACCGGCCAGTCTGATGGCGCGGGCCGCAATGATCGGCGTCAGCACGTCCATTCTGGTAGAGCGGATGTTGCATGAGCGGCCGCAACCCGAACACGGATACCGGGCGGCCATGGGCATTCTTTCTTTGTCACGCCGTTATGGACCGCGCAGGCTGGAAGCTGCCTGCGCGCGGGCGCTGACCATCAATGTCAACTCCTATTCTGCGGTCAGCTCCATTCTCAAATCCGGTCTCGACAGGGCAGAGCCCGATGCCGGGGCCGTCAAGCTGGCAGCGACGATTATTTTTGCCTGACATCAACCAGATTAGAACCCGGTGTTGCCAACCGGCCTTCCCTGGCTTGACTCACCGCGTCTGCGAGGCTCCTCGCCGCGTTGCGCACTTCATTCTGGATGTCTGTATCCCGGTCGAGCGCGGCATGGCTGGTGGCATAGGGTTCCCAATAGCCAATATAGCGGTCAATTTCGGCACTGCGGCCGCCCGGAACCATCTTCATGAACTGAAGCCAGTCCGACAATGATCTGCGAACGTTTTCAACACCAGCAACATCGCCGTGCACCGCCACGGAAAAAAACCGTCCTTCGAGGTGACGTGGATACGACCAGCCGTCCAGCTCGATTTTCTTGGCAAGGGCGGCGTCTTTGCCATCTGTCAATGTCGGATCGGGATTTCCGCCATCTGCGCACACCAAGCGGTCCATCATCAGTTTAATCGGCGAGGTTACCTGATACCAGTTTACCGGCGTTACAATCATAACTCCGCCGGCGCCAACCCAGAGCGGATAAATCTCGTTCATCCAGTCCTGGGTCTGACCAAGCCCGTGGTTTGGGTAGCAGGAACAGGGCCAATGGCAAAGTGGCGCTGCAGTCGAAAAACAGGCTTTGCAGGGATGAATGTTGCGGCCGTATTCGGATGCCAACCTGGATAAATCGAGAATATCCACTTGAAGGGAAAATTCTTTCTCGATGACGTCCCGCGCGATTTCAACCAACCTGAAACTTTTTGACATTTCGCCAGGGCAGCTGTGCTCGCTGCGGGATGACCCGTTGATTAACAGTATGCGTGGAGTTTCTGATTTGTCTTCGTAGCGCTTGCGGGCTGCATTCACCGCATCATGCGCTGTTACCCAATCCACAGACAGATCATAGTCGGGATTTGAATATTGGGCGCCAGCCTTTTGGGTGATCGGGCTTTTACGGCCCTCGTTGTATGCTGACCACGCAATCCCGACAATCTTCTCGAGCGCGGCGCCCGCGGTTTTGAATTCAGGATCAACAAACTGGCTGCGATAGCGCTTCTTGAACTCATGCTCCGTCAGTTGAGGGCTCGGCATGCCTTCACGCGGCTTAAGTGACTTCTTATCGATGAGGTGTCTGCCCATGGTCCCTCACTCAGCAAATTCAGTTTGATTGTGAATATGTAATTCCTTGCAGCGTGGATAACAGGGGGGCCAACGAATTGTGGTTCCCTCGCCGTGCGTCTCATGATGAGTTCTAATAAACCCAGAAAATAAGCCACAAAAAAGCTGCCGCTGCGGCCAAGAGGCTAAACGCAAGCACAAACCGGACACCGTGACCTGTTACGCCCTGCCGCGCGTTGTTGGGGTTCAACGCAGTCTCTGCGCCAAAGTTTGGTTTTGCAGACTTTTCATATTCTGGCGCCGCCTTGACAACAGCGGGTTGCAAGCTGCCGGTGTTCTTTGGGTTATGTGTCGGTGATTTCATGGCCAATACTCCGTTTGAAAATCTCGCCCTGTTCAGCGCTCAACCCTTGGGAAAGACGGGGTTGCGCGGGAGGACGCTGAGCGTAATTCGTTAACGCGCAACGTTGCCGCAAGTTCCTAAACTGGCATCACAGTTGCATTTTGCTTTTGACATTGGCCTTTCACGCGACTGCCTGATGGGCTCTTCGCCAGAGCGACCATGCGATGACGTGTCTGCCCACGTTTCCTCACTCGGCAAATTCAGTTTGTTGGTGCACATGCAACGCCTAGCAGCGCGGATAGTTGCCATTGGACTGAGCCAAGGCGCGGCCGTGACAAAATCCGGCCTAACCGCTGGCGCACCACATTGACGGCTGGAAAACCGCCAAGCTTGGCAGGAACTTTTGGAGTTCAGAAGAGTTTCACGAGGGAGCCGTCCTCGTGACCCACGAGCTCGTTGATTTTTGCCCGGAAGGATCTGCACCATGGCCCCGCCCAGGAAACCCGCCAATCCTCGCCTCGCTGATGAAACGAGCCGTGGCGGAGAGCTGCATCAGACCTCATCTGGTGCCGATGAACGGCTGACAACCAACCACGGCGTTCCCGTCAGCGACAATCAGAATTCGCTGAAGGCAGGCGGCCGGGGGCCAACGCTCCTGGAAGATTTCGTGCTGCGCGAGAAGATCCAGCATTTTGATCATGAGCGGATACCTGAGCGCATCGTGCATGCCCGTGGTTCGGCTGCGCATGGGTTCTTCGAGCTGACACACTCGCTAAAAAAGTTCAGCCGTGCGCGCGTCCTGAATGAGATTGGGGTCAAGACAGACATCTTCGTGCGCATGTCGACTGTCGCGGGTGGCGCGGGTTCCGTTGACACGCCCCGTGACGTGCGTGGTTTTGCAATCAAGTTCTATACGAGCGAGGGCAATTGGGATCTTGTTGGCAATAACATCCCGGTGTTCTTCATACAGGATGCAATCAAGTTTCCTGATCTGATCCATGCTGTGAAGATGGAATCTGACCGAGGCTATCCGCAGGCTGCCAGCGCCCACGATACTTTTTGGGATTTTATCGGCCTCATGCCGGAATCGACCCATATGATTATGTGGGCCATGTCTGACCGCGCCATTCCACGTTCATTGCGAATGATGGAAGGTTTCGGAGTGAATACATTCCGCCTCGTAAATGCAGATGACGAGGCCACGTTTGTCAAATTTCACTGGCGTCCCAAACTGGGTCTGCAGTCAACATTATGGGATGAGGCCGTCAAGATTGCAGGCGCCGACCCTGATTACCATCGGCGCGATCTTCATGAAGCCATAGCGGCCGGCAATTTTCCGGAGTGGGACTTCGGCGTCCAATTGCTGACCCAATCCGATGCGGATGCGCTCCCGTTCGATATACTGGATGCAACCAAGCTGATCCCGGAAGAGCTGGTGCCGATCAGGTTCATCGGCCGACTGGTGTTAAACCGCAACCCGGACAACTTTTTTGCTGAAACAGAACAGGTCGCTTTTCTGCCAACAAATATGCCATCCGGCATTGATGTTTCTGAAGACCCCCTCCTTCAAGGACGTTTGTTTTCTTATCAGGACACGCAGTTGTCGCGTCTGGGAACTGTAAACTTTCATCAGATTCCGATCAATCGCGCCAAAGGCTGTCCATTCCAGAACTTCCAGCGCGACGGTCATATGCAGACACAGGTTTTCACAGGCCGAGCCAACTACGAACCTAACAGCCTGTCGCAGGCCGGAGAAATTGGCGGGCCGCGTGAAGATCGAGAAGCGGGCTTCCGGAGTTTTTCGGCGCCGCAAGAGGGTGGCAAGGTCAGGATGCGCGCAGAGTCGTTCGCCGATCATTACAGTCAAGCCCGTCTGTTCTATCAGTCACAATCTGTCGTCGAGCAATCTCATATCGCCAGCGCAATCGTCTTTGAACTCTCGAAAGTAGGCCTCGAGCATGTTCGCCTGCGCATCCTGGCTAACCTCCTGAATGTCGATGAGATGCTTGCAGGACGTGTGGCCAACGGGCTTAATATGGAACTTCCTGATCGCTCCCAGCCCGCAATCGAACCTGTCGAGATGGATCCATCACCGGCACTTCGTTTAATCGCCAAATATCCGCCGACACTGAAAGGCCGCGCAGTTGGCATTCTTGTCACCGACGGCGCCGATGCGGCAATCATCAATGCTGTAAGAAATGCCATTGAGGCCTCGGGCGCCACAGTGAAAATCATTGCGCCCAAAATCGGCGGTGTAAAGCTGAGAGGTGGCTCCAAACTGAATGCGGATGGCCAATTGGCCGGAACACCCTCTGTGTTGTTTGATGCCGTAGCGCTCGTTTTGTCGGACGCCGGTTGTGCGGCATTGATCAACGACGCTGCAGCGGTTGATTTTGTCAGAGATGCTTTTGGCCATTTGAAATGCATCGGCTTCTCCCCAGAAGCGCAGCCTTTGCTCGATAAAGCCTGCGTGCTGCCGGACGCCGGCATCGTTCCACTTACCGAAAATGCAAATGCATTTCTAAAAGCGGCAAGCACACGCCAATGGGACCGGGAACCGAGACTCAGATCTTTGGCATGAGGAAGGTCAGTTTGCCGGACCCCCGGGCGCGCCCGG